>DASXYB010000097.1:0-5149 GCA_036502745.1 Candidatus Udaeobacter sp. | reverse complement strand
TTCTGCGCTGGCGCGCAATTTTTCGTCACGCGCGATTGAAACGATCAGTGAGCTCGAACTGGGTTGGCGCTGCTGCGAAATGCCAGTGATCGCGGTCACAGGCACGAACGGAAAAACCACGACGACAGAATTGCTGGCGCAGATGCTAAATGCCTGCGGTCAGCGAACGATCGCTTGTGGCAACATTGGCAAACCACTTTCAGAGGTCGCGCGTGAAGACCAGCCGTTGGATGTGCTGACAGTTGAAGTGAGCTCGTTCCAATTGGAAGCGATTCGCGAGTTTCGTCCATCGATCAGCCTCTGGCTCAATTTCGCTCCTGACCACCTGGATCGTTATCGCTCCGTCGCTGAATATCGCGCGGCCAAGCTGCGCATTTTTGAAAATCAAACCGAGCAGGATGTCGCGGTCGTAAATGCCGCGGAAGCGCTTCCGGAAATTCGAGCATCCCGGATTACTTTCAGCGCTTATTCCAATCGCGCGGATTTCCGGTTATCTGACGGCGCTATTGTTTATGAAAATCAGCCCGTTCTGCGCGTGGCTGACACGAAGCTGCCCGGTCTACACAACATCGAGAACCTGATGGCGACCCTCGCTGTCGGCGTTGCGCGCGGATTATTGTTGAGCAACATGGTCCCGGCGATTCGCGATTACGAACCGCGGCCGCATCGGTGCGAGTTTGTGCGCGAACTCGATGGCGTTGAATACGTGAACGACTCGAAGGCAACTAACCTGGACGCGGTCGAGAAAGCCCTGGCCGCGCAGATCAAGCCGGTGGTCCTAATCGCCGGCGGCAAAGATAAAGGATTCACGTTCGATCCGTTGCGTTCTCTGGTGAAAGAGAAGGTGAAATCAGCAGTCCTTATCGGTGAGATGGCCGAGAGCATCAGCCGCTCATGGGGCAGCGCGGTGAAATCGGAGATCGCGACTTCACTCGCTGACGCGGTCGAGAGCGCGCGCAGTCTCGCCACTACCGGAGACGTCGTCCTGTTCTCTCCCGGCACATCATCGTTCGACATGTTCAAAAGCTACGCCGATCGCGGCGATCAATTTCGCAAGCTGGTGCAAACGCTCCCACGATGAAACGGATTAAAGTTCTGCGTCTTTTTAATGCCAGGAAACTGTCGGCAGCGACGGCGCGTCGCGCGTCGGCTGCGTCGGCGGCGATGGAGTTTGAAGGCATTCCGGAGCCAAACATGAAGTTGTCGCGTGCGTTACTGATTGTTTTGCTTCTGCACGTAGTTGCCGTTTCGGGGATCATTGCGTTTAACGCCATCAAGACGCGTGAGCGTGCATTCGTGCCGCCGACGTCGAGCGAATCGGAAAACAAACCCGCTAACGCCACGCAAACAGCGAATCACGTGAGTTCCGACAAGACTCGAGTTACCGCGGCGCAAAAGGAAAACGACCGCCAACATGATCCCCAACCTTCTCATTCAGCTGCGAAGGATGAACAGGCGAAGACGCCTTCGTCTTCAGGAAAAACTTACGTTGTGAAGAAGGGCGATAATCCAGCCGGAATCGCAAAGAAATTGAAAGTCTCCTACAGCGATTTGATCGCCATCAATCACATTGACGACCCACGAAAACTGAAAATCGGGCAAAAGCTTCTACTCCCCGAAGCCGCAAAGCCGAAGACCACGAGCTCTAAAGCGACCGATAAAAAGAAAAAACAAAACGAAATCAGTAGCGAGAAAGGCGATGCGAAAACGCATCGCGCTCCCAAAGCGCTTCCGGCAAAATCTACGGACACGCGTGCTTCATTCCGCGGAAGTTTTTGGAATGCGCAGGCGTCCTCGGGACGTTTTCATGCCGTGACACCCTATGCGTCGTAAAAGCGCCTACATACTCTTTTTAGCGGTGCTGGCGCTGCTCGTCATCGGCATCGTGATGCTCTTTAGCACGAGCGCCTACGCACGTGACAGCCATGGCGACGTTTATTTTTTCATTAAACGTCAGGCAATTTGGATTGGGATCGGACTTGTCGGGTGCATTTTTGCGGCGCTCGTAAATTATCAATTCTGGCAGAAAACGTGGTGGCTTTGGTTCACGCTGGCGCTGGTCGCTCTGGCGCTTTGCTACATCCCGCACATCGGGATGCGCATTAACGGGTCGCGCCGGTGGGTCGGTTACGGCCCGATTACCTTTCAGCCATCGGAACTCGCAAAAATCGCCACGATCATTTTTCTCGCCGCCTGGTTTGCGCGAAGTGAAAAACGGGACGGCAACGCATTGTTAGGATTCATTATCCCGCTTGCAATCATCAGCGTGCCGGCTGCGCTTGTGCTGGGGGAAGTCGATCTCGGAACTACAGCCTTAATCGGAACAACGGCATTCGTTGTGATGTTCATCGCCGGCATTAATCCACTATTGCTTGGGGGCGTCGCAATTGCGGGTTTGGGCGGGTTACTTGTCGTCGCTACGCAAATCTCGGAGCGCATGGGGCGGCTATCCGCGTTTCTTCATCCGCAAACGTATAAGGACGACGCTGGATTGCAGCAAATGCAAGCGTTGATCGCCTGGGGCAGCGGCGGGATGGACGGACTTGGTCTGGGCAACGGCCGTCAAAAGATGCTGTATCTGCCGTACGCACATACGGATTTTATTTTTCCAATCGTCGGCGAAGAACTTGGTCTGCGATTCAGTCTTCTGGTGGTTTTTTTGTTCGTTGTAATAATTGTTTGCGGCATCATGATTGCGCTGCACGCTCGTGATCGTTTTGGACTACTGCTCGGCTGCGGGATTGTTTCGCTGCTCGCTCTGCAGGCAGCGGTCAACATCGGCGTGACGACTTCCCTTCTGCCTAACAAGGGACTCCCGCTGCCGTTTATCAGTTATGGAGGTTCGAACCTGGCGGCGTGTTTGTTTGGCATTGGTATACTAGTAAACATTTATCGTCAGGGCATCCTCGAGCCGCCGCCGGTAAAACGCGGCACGATGAATGCCAAATTAGCGCTGCGAATTTGATTAACCCGTAACTCAGATTTACCCAACATGAACGCTGTAATCGCATGCGGAGGAACTGGTGGACATCTTTTCCCGGGCATTGCTGTAGCCGAAGTGCTGCAAAATCGCGGACACGCAGTGATGCTGTTGGTTTCCGAAAAAGACATAGACGCAGTGGCGCTTTCGGGCCGCTCGAATTTTCAAGTCGAAAAACTACCGACTGTCGGGTTGCCTTCGGCATTTTCGCCGGCGCTTTTTGGGTTCACGCGCCGGTTTGTTGAAAGCTTGGCACTTTGCCGATCTATCTATCGCAAGTTCAATCCGCACGCCGTTCTTGGAATGGGCGGGTTTACTTCCACTGCGCCAGTGCTGGCCGGACGATTCCGCGGGATCGCTACGTTTATTCACGAATCGAACGCCGTTCCTGGAAAAGCAAACCGGTGGACCGCGCGAGTGGTGAATGCCGTTATGCTGGGTTTCAAGGAATGCGCCCCATTTTTTCCGAGAGCGCGTACCGAAGTCACCGGCACACCGGTCCGCACTGAACTGGTGCGTCTTGATCGCGCCGATTCACGACGAAAACTCGGCTTGCGTGAGGACCTGCCTACACTGCTGGTGATGGGCGGCAGCCAGGGCGCGAGTGGACTTAATCAGGCGCTAATCAAAGCGCTGCCGTTTTTGCAAGGTGTGCCGCTCCAGGTGATCCACTTGTCCGGTGCGCGGGATGAACGCCTGGTTGCCGATAACTATCGGCGTGAAAATGTCCCTGCGTACATCGGCGCGTTTCATCATCAGATGGAGGAAGTGTACAGCGCTGCTGATCTTGTCGTCGCGCGAGCGGGCGCGGCGAGCCTGGCCGAGTTCGCCGGGTTTTCGTTGCCTGGCATCGTGATTCCATTTCCCTACGCGGCGGATGATCACCAAACGCGCAATGCAGAAATTTACGCTCGCGCTGATGCCGCAATTCTTCTGAAACAGTCGGATCTTTCTGGTGAATTGCTCGCGCGCAGCATCCGCGAGCTGGTGGAAAATCCGCAACGGCTACAGCAAATGGCGGCGAATTGTGCGCGTCTCGCGCCGCATGATGCAGCTGGTCGCGTGGCTAACACGATTGAGAAATATACCACTCATGAAGCTCACGCCTGAAGCATCTGCGACGCGCACCGATTCTCAGCGCGAAAGTTTTCGGCGTGGTGATCAGTTGCCGGACCTGCGGCGATTTTTGACCGCCGAACAGCATCGGATTCACCTTGTCGGTGTGGCAGGAAGCGGTATGAGCGGTCTTGCCGGACTTCTGATCGAGCTGGGGCACGCGGTGAGCGGCTCGGACAAGGTGATAACGACAGAGACCGAGCGACTGCAACGGCTCGGCCTGTGCTTTCATGAACAGCATCGCGCTGAGCATGCGGACGCTGCGGAACTTGTTGTTTTTTCCTCCGCGATTAAGGACGACAATCCAATTCTCTTAACGGCGCGCAGTCGCGGAAAACCGCTGTTGCGTCGCGCGGAAGCCGTCGCTGCAATCATGCAAGCCAAACGCGGGATTGTGATCGCTGGAATGCACGGCAAGACAACCACTTCGGCAATGACGGCGCATGTGCTTCGCGAAGGCGGACTGCATCCGTCGCATTATGTGGGCGCTGAGATTCCGATTCTCGGAACGAACGCGTATTGGAATCAGCGCGGCGAATATTTTGTTGCCGAAGGCGACGAAAGCGACGGCACGTTGCGCTGCTTTCATCCTGAGCACGCCCTCATTCTAAACATCGAGGAAGAACACCTCGATTTCTATCCCGACCTCGCGGCTATCGAAAAAGTGTTTGCTCAACTGATCGATCAAACCAGTGGAAGTATTCTCTACAACATTGACGATCCGAACACCGCGCGATTGTGCGGCAAGCGCAAACGCGCAGTCTCCTACGGATTTTCTGAGCAGGCTCATTACCGTGCAGCCGATGTCGAGCTGCAGAATTTTAGCTCATCCTTTTTGGTGTATCAGCACGGCGAGAAACTCGGGCGGGCGACACTCAATGTTCCAGGAGAACACAACGTGCATAATGCGCTTGGAGTAATCGCGCTGGCTTCGGAGCTTTCTATTCCGTTCGACAAGATCACGGCATCGCTTCAGAAATTCGAGCATGCGCGGCGCCGGTTCGAGATCAAATACGCGAGCGACAGGTTTCTGCTCGTCGACGATTACGCGCA
>DASXYB010000096.1:0-5724 GCA_036502745.1 Candidatus Udaeobacter sp. | reverse complement strand
TGGCTTCATCTTCCAGTCGAGTGAAATCTATGGCGGCCTCAACGGCGCCTGGGATTACGGACCGCTCGGCGTCGAATTAAAGCGCAACCTGAAGAACTTCTGGTGGCGCGTCATGGTGCATGACCGCGATGACGTCGTTGGAATGGACGGCGCGATCCTCACGCATCCTGCGGTTCTCAAGGCCTCTGGTCATGTTGAAGGATTCTCCGATCCGATGATTGATTGCCGCACCTGCAAGGCGCACTTGCGCGCCGATCAGCTCGTGGAGAAAAAAGGCGTCACGCAATGCCCAAATTGTGGTGGCAAAGACTTCACGGAAGCGCGGCAGTTTAATCTGATGTTCGAAACGCATGTTGGCGCGAGTGCCGAGGAAAGCTCCGTCGCGTATCTGCGACCTGAAACCGCGCAATCTATTTTCGTTCAGTTCAAAAACATTCTCGAAGTGTCGCGCAAGAAGCTGCCATTCGGCATCGCGCAAATCGGGAAAGCTTTCCGGAATGAGATTAATCCTCGCAATTTCACTTTCCGTTCGCGCGAATTCGAGCAGATGGAGTTGGAATATTTTTGCCGGCCGGAGCAGGGGATGGAATTGCTCGAATACTGGAAAGAAGAGCGCCTGAAGTTTTATGAGAACATCGGCCTCTCACGCGCAAAGCTGAACGTCCTCAACGTGCCGGATGAAGAGCGCGCGTTTTATTCCAAAGGCACTTACGACATTGAATACGAGTTCCCGTTCGGCCGCCAGGAACTCGAAGGTGTTGCATATCGCACCGACTACGATTTGTCGCAGCATCAGAAAGGGAGCGGCAAATCGCTCGAGTATTTCGATGACGAGACGAAAGAAAGATTCATTCCACACGTTGTCGAGCCTAGCGCCGGCGTCGATCGAACTGTGCTCGCTATGATTTGTGAAGCTTATGCAGAAGACCAGGCGCCTAACGACAAAGGGGAAATGGAAGGGCGCATCGTCTTACATTTTCATCCGAGGATGGCACCTGTTAAGTGCGCGATTTTTCCGCTCCTGAAAAACAAAGAGCAACTGGTGACGAAAGCGAAAGAGATCGTCGCGCTTCTGCGACCGCACATGACACTCTTTTATGATGAGAGCGGCGCGATCGGCCGGCGGTACCGACGGCAGGACGAAATCGGCACGCCGTTCGGGGTGACAGTTGATTTCGAGACGCTCGGCGAAAAAGATCCGGCACTACGCGACACAGTCACGTTGCGCGATCGCGATTCGATGAAGCAGCAACGCGTCGCTATTCACGAACTGTCAGCTATCTTGCAGGAACGCATCCGCTGATGGATCTCGCCGCCTTCCGCGAGTATTGCCTGAAAAAACCTGGAGCACGCGAAGAAACTCCATTCGGGCCCGATGTTCTCGTGTTCAAAGTCGCCGGGAAAATGTTCGCACTAGCAGCTCTGGATGAAGTGCCGCCAAGAGTGAACTTGAAATGCGACCCAGATTTAGCACTCGACCTGCGTGATCGCTACGAGCAAGTCACGCCTGGTTATCATATGAATAAAAAACATTGGAATACCGTTGAAATTGAAAACGGCATTCCTGATGTAGAATTGCAAAAAATGATCGATCACTCCTACGAACTGGTGATCAAGAGCTTGCCGAAATCTATTGTAAAGGCTGCAGCTCGATCTCGCCGAACCTCAACTGCAACGCGTCGCGCGCCACGTTGAGGAAATTATCGGCAGCATCCGTGAGAGCGACGTGCAGCTCGCCACGTTCTGTGTCCGGCGAGCGCAGCGAGTGACGGTCCAACGTTTCCTGCACTGCGGTCGCGCAATTTTCCGCAGAATCGACGAGCGTGATCTCGCGTGCGAGCGCACGTGCAATCGCGGCACTGAGCAGCGGATAATGAGTGCAGCCAAGCACGAGCGTGTCGATCCTGTCGGCGAGCAGGGGCTCAAGGTAACGGACAATCACACGGTCGGTTACGTCGTCGTTGAGCAATCCTTCTTCGATCAAAGGAACAAGCAACGGACACGCGCGACTGCTCACCCGGACATTGCTATTGGTCGCGCGCAACGCCTTTTCATACGCACCGCTACGAATCGTTGCGCGTGTCCCTATTACGCCGACATGTTGGTTACGCGTTGCCTGCAACGCTGCTCGAGCTCCCGGCTCGATCACTCCAATCACAGGAATGGAAAATTTTCTCGTCAGCAAAGGTAATGCAACTGATGAGACCGTGTTACACGCCACAACCAGCGCCTTCGCATTTTTTTGCATTAACATATGCGCCAGCTCCAGCGCGTAACGCTGCACGGTCTCGGGACTCTTGGAACCGTACGGAACGCGTGCCGTATCGCCGAGGTAGACGATTGTTTCGTTTGGCAGCCGATCACGAAGCGCCTTGACTACGGTTAGTCCGCCAACGCCGGAATCAAAAACGCCGATCGGTTGCGAGTTACTCATGCAGCGGGAACGTGGCGGTTAGGGCATGGCCTTGCAAGCAGATGGTACGGCGCGTCTGCGGCGCGCCGCTGATTTGCAAACGCGCTCCACTCTCGGATGATTGACCGCGATGGCTGAACTTCCCAAGAGGTACGATCCGAAAGCGGTTGAACCGAAGTGGTACCAACGGTGGCTGGACAATCGCGATTTCGTAGCAAATCCGGAGTCGTCGAAGCCACCGTTTTCGATCGTGATGCCGCCGCCGAACATAACGGGCATGCTCACACTCGGGCATGTGTTGAACGATACGATCCAGGACATTCTCGCACGGCGCGCGCGAATGCAGGGATTCGAAGTGCTTTGGTTGCCGGGAATGGACCATGCAGGAATCGGCACGCAGACTGCGGTTGAAAAATATCTACGCAGGACCGAGAACAAAACGCGTCACGATCTCGGTCGTGAAGAATTCTTGCGGCGAGTTCTCGAATGGCAGGACAAGCATGGCGGCATCATTATTGAACAGCTCAAGCGGCTCGGCTGTTCATGTGATTGGTCGCGCCAGCGATATACCCTCGACGACGCTTATGCTGCTGCTGTCCAAAGAGTGTTTGTCGAGCTGTACGACAAGGGGCTGATCTATCGTGGTCGCCGTATGATCAATTGGGATCCGGCGGCGCAAACTGCGGTTTCCGACGAGGAGGTAATTAGCAAGGCGCAGAAAGGGTACTTGTATTTCGTGCGCTATGAGATTGTGGAGGAACCTGGTAACTTTCTCGAAATCGCGACGACGCGGCCGGAAACGATCATGGCCGATACCGCGATGGCCTTTCATCCGGGCGACAAACGATACCTTAACTTGTTAGGCAAACACGTCTGGCGTCCGCTGGCACGGGAGAAGATTCCAATCATCACCGACGAAGCGATCGATCCGGAGTTTGGGACAGGTATTCTAAAGGTTACTCCAGCACACGACACACTCGATTTTGAAATCGGCGAACGCCATAACCTGGCGATCATCGACCTTTTGACGCCTGCGGGTCGTGTCAATTGCCCAGCGGTCCCAGAGTTGCACGGACTGGAGCGTTTCGAGGCGCGGAAGAAAGCTGCGGAGCTCTTGCAGGAGAGGGGACTTCTAGCGAAAGCCGAGCCGTATGAGAACAACATCGGGTTCAGCGATCGCAGCGACGTGCCGATCGAGCCGCGACTCAGTGAGCAATGGTTTCTGCGTTATCCTAAAACAAAGGAAGCGCTCGCGGTCGTTCGTGATCATCTCATCCGTTTCTTTCCAGCGCACTGGGAAAAAGTTTACGCGCAATGGCTGGAGAACATTCGCGACTGGTGCATCAGCCGTCAGGTTTGGTGGGGGCATCGCATACCGGCGTGGTATCGGAAGGAAAAATCTGAAACGTGCGAAATTTACGTCGGCCTCGAGCCGCCGCCTGATCCCGAGAATTGGATCCAGGATGAAGACACAGTCGACACCTGGTTTTCATCGTGGCTTTGGGCTTACGAGATAATGGATCCGCAGACGCGGAAGAAGTTTTACCCGACTAGCGTTCTCGTGACCGGCCCGGATATCATTTTTTTCTGGGTCGCGCGCATGATCATCGCGGGGCTCGAGTTCAAGCCGGGAAAATCCAGCGAGATAGGAGACAACATTCCGTTCCATCACGTTTTCTTCACCAGCATCATTCGCGACAGCCAGGGCCGCAAAATGTCGAAATCGCTCGGCAATTCGCCGGATCCGCTGGAGTTAATCGACAAGTACGGCGCCGATGGCTTGCGATTCGGCCTGATGCGCATCGCGCCTACGGGACAGGACATTCGGTTCGATGAACGGCAAATCGAGGAAGGCAGAAACTTTGCGACCAAGCTCTGGAACGTCGCGCGCTTCCGCCAAATGCACGGTCCGAGCGATGCAGCGCCGCAGATTGACGCACAGGCGCTATCGATTTTCGGCGTCGAAGTGCTCGTTCGGTTAAATGAGACAATCGACGCAATCGACTCGGCGTATCGCGAATATCACTTCAACCTAGTCGCCCAACACCTCTACAGCTTTGTCTGGAGCGATTACTGCGATTGGTTTGTTGAAGCGGTCAAGACTGACATTTTTAGCGAGGACGAAACTAAAAAGAAATCGGCACTGGCAGCAATGGATCTTGTGCTTTCAGCGACGTTGCGGCTGCTGCATCCCTTCATGCCGCATTTAACTGAAGAGATTTGGTCATTGTTGGCCTTGGGAAGAGGCTCGATTCAGTTTGAGGCGCCGCCGGAAAAATTCGCTTTCGACGGCGTAGCCAACGTTGTGGAGAGGCGACAGCTCGTATCCGCTATCTATGAAACGGTTCAAGCCGGTCGCAATCTGAGATCAGCATCAAAGTTGCCGTCAAACAGAAAGATACGATTTATTTTACGCACAAACAATAAATCTATTTCCGAACAAATTCCCACGCTAAGCCGATTATTGAATTCTGAGGAACTGACGCTCAACCCCAGCTACACGGCATCACCTGGCACTCCAGTCGCAATCACCCCCTTAGGCGAACTTTTTCTCGCCGTCTCGGCTGGCGACCAGGTGCGCGAACGCGAGCGGTTGGACAAGGAAATCGCGAGGATTGATGAGGAAGCACGAACGGTTGCAGCAAAATTGCAGAACAGCGCCTTCGTAGAACGAGCTCCAGCGGCGGTAGTCGAGGAACACCGACGGCGGCTTAACGATCTTAACGCGCAGCTGACGAAGTTGAAGCAGGCGCGTGAAGCCCTGAACTAAAGACAATCCTCTGCTCGTCGACTTTGGCGCCACGTTTTTGAAAAAATTCTTTTAGCTGCGGCGTGTAGAAGGTCTCATCGTATTCTTGATTTAGTTCGAACCACACGCGACCGCGTGGCTTTAGGTGTTTCGCCAGATCATCGAGAAAAAATTCCCACTCCGATGTCCCCCAAAGGCGCGGCATCTTGTGATTGTTGAAGCAAACCATAAAGGCGGTAATCACGTCGAATTTTTGTCCGAAACTCGGCAGGGGATGAAACGCCTGGATTTGTTTTACAACGCGGCGGACACCGAGCAGGCGCGTGATTTCCCGAAACATTGGCAGGCGATCCATGTCGAGGCCAACTCCTGAATGACCGAGGAGCTGCGCGATGTATAGAAAGTACCCCGCGCCGCAACCTAGATCGAGAATGCGTTTGGGACTCGCCACGTCGAGTTCAAGCTGGCGGATTCGCCGGATGTTAACTCCAATCCAGCGGTCTAGATCCAGGTATTTGGGCCAATCCGCGCCGGCATCTGCGACGGCGTATCGCCGGCGAAT
>DASXYB010000095.1:0-5064 GCA_036502745.1 Candidatus Udaeobacter sp. | reverse complement strand
GTCTCGTTCTTTTTTGCGAAGGCCTGATTCGTTTTGACCTGCCAGCCCCGTTCCCCAAGCGAGACCGTTCTTGCCGAATAACACGGGAAACGGTCCGCCCACCACCTTCCAATCACCTCCCCGCGGGCGCTCGAATAATCGAAGCTCGCCGCGCATTGAATTCCACGTGGGTGCGGTTCCCAGGATGACCTGTGTGCAGTCATCGGGAACTCCTTCGGCGAATGTATTGATGCAACCGAGTGCCAACAGGCAACAGACGAATTTCCGCACGAGTTGTCCTGACCGCAGCGTAATGATCGACATAGTTTGTAAAAGCAAGTCACTTTAGCTGTTACGCGATGTGTTTCCACATCCGCTGCAACAGCGCGCAACGATTCTTCTTTGTCGGCTCGCACTAAGTTGAGCCCCTAACTCCTACCACTTATGAAAACATTGTTCTTACTCCGAGGCGTCATGGCCATTTTGGGGATGGCCGTGGCTTCCACGTTCGCCCAAACCCAAAGCACGACCAGCAGCAACACCACTTACATTGAGACGAGCAAGTTCATTGGAAGGCCAGTTAAGTCCGCCCAAGGCGATGAAATCGGCACCGTCAAAGATATCGTGCTCGACCGTAGTACAGGGTGCCTCGCTTACACCGTCCTCTCCACGACTGGCGGTGGAGGTGGCGGCGGTACACGCGGAACTGGCGGCGGCAAAATGGTTGCTGTCCCGTGGTCGGTCTATTCGCCTTCCACGGATATGAACGTTCTCACGGTGACTGTGGACAGAGATCGCATCTATAATGCGCCAGTATTTGATTATGCTCGCGTCGAAGAATATTCCCGACCTGATTACATCAATAACGTCTACAGTTATTACGGAGTAAGGCCGGGCGTGGGAGTCGGCGTCGGAGTTTCCGGCGGCACTTCAACGACCACAACCGGTGCAACTACGACGACTGGCACCACTTCAACAACAGGCGGAGCAACAGGTGCAAACACAACGTCAGGCACAGCAGCAAGCCCGGCGGCAGGTGCATCGGTGGCAGGATCGCCTGCTTCCAACTCCACGGGAGAAGGCCGAAGAGCACATCCGGGTGCGGCCGCGGCCGCGGGCGCAGCGGCGGTCAGGGCGCGTGAAACAGCTACTCCAAGCCTTTCCGAGCGAGCTGGTGAACGAACGCCGAGCGGGAAACAAAAGCAGGGGAAGTCAACTCCGCCAAGTAGTCGCAGCGAAACCGGAACGCGATCTGAAAGTGCGAAAGCTCCGTCAGAGCAGACCACTACCGGTGAAAAGGCAACGGGCTCGCAGCGTCGCGAGAAGGGTAAGCGCGAGACTAAGCCTTCGGAGAAACCGCCGGGAGACTAATAATAAATTCAGGTATTTAGGCTTTACAGCAAATCAGCCCGGCACGCATAAGCGCCGGGCTTTTTTGCACCCCAAATGCGGCTACATCATTGTGCCTTCTACGGCGGCGGTATCGGCTGCAAGATATTTCACGCCAAAAAGCCATGTGACCCCAGACGCGAGAATAATTGCGGACACAAACAGAAACGCCGCATGCATATTCGCGTGTCCGCCGATGTAACCGAGCAGCCAGAACGCTTGGACATCACCGAACGCATGGATCACGAAAATATTTGCAGCGAACGCCGTCGCGCGCACGGCCGGCAGCGAAACATTCGCCAGAGCCGTGTTTGACGGACCGGTGTTCAAAAACAGACAAAAGATCGCCAGGAACATCGTGATCCAGGCAGCAGGAAACGGAATATACAAGGTCGCAAGGAAAAAAGGACACGCAATGAGCATTCCTATTCCTGAGACCCAGAAGTAGGAGCCGGGGAATCGCGAGCGGAATCGATCCGCAACGATTCCTCCGAGTATCGTCGCTACAAGGCCCGCGACGACCGTAATCAGCCCAAAAATTGTCATACCTACGGCGGGACTTTGATCCCGATAACGCAGATAGGCCGGTACCCAGAAACCCAAACCGCCTGTGACAAAAGTCATCAATGTCATGGCGATACAGTTGATTAGATAAGAACGTGTGCGGAACAGATTCAGATAGTCACGTATGCTGCGGCGCTGTGATTTTTGTCCCCGATTATCTGCTGCTACGCGCGGATCGCGTTGCCAGAAACATAAAAGTCCCAGCAACAAACCCGGCGGTGAAACCAGGTAAAATGCCCAGCGCCAGCCAAAATGAGCGCCGATCAATCCCCCGATTACATAGCCGAGCGCGCTTCCAACTGGAATCGCCGCGCAAAAGATCGCCATGATGCGACCGCGCGTTTCAATCGGGAAGAGGTCGGACAAAATTGTTGGGGCCGCCGGGCCGTAACCGCCTTCGCCGATTCCAACAAAAATCCGAGTAGCGAACAATATCCCGAACGTCGCGGCTAGACCTGACGCGCCGCTTGCAAGACTCCACAAAATCACAGCAGAGCCGACGATGATCCAGCGCGAGAATCGATCGGCGAGCAGACCAAGAATCGGCGCGCTGACCATGTACGTCACGAAAAACGCATCGCCGAGCAAACCGGTCTTGGTCATGGAGTGTACGTCGTCAGCTGCGAAAAAAGTCCCGCGAATATCAGGTTCGAGCGCGGCCAGAATTTGCCGGTCGATGTAATTGAAAACATTAATGGCCAGGAGCAAAAACAGTGCGCGTCGCGCGCCACTCAGCGGCTTTATCCCTGCAGATTGCATCAACAATTGCCGATTGCAGTTTGCCTCGCGCCGATTGTAAATCATAAACCATGGAGAGAACCCAACTCTAAAATGGCGCTGTCATGTTGAGCGAAGCGAAACATCCAGCTACTTCAATTCATTGCGCGGTGCCGGTTTGGCCGGGAGAAGACTACAGATTTGTCCCGGTAAATTTAATTCGAAGTTGGTCGAAGTAGCTGGATTCTTTGCTTCGCTCAAAACGACACAGACGATGACTTCCAAAATGTCCGCCGCAGAACGTCTGCTCTATTTGTTAGGCCAGCCATTGGTGCGCTGCTTTTATCGCGTCACTCCGCTCGGTCTGGAAAATCTGCCGGCCGGCGGCTTTCTTCTTGTGCCGAATCACATCAGCTGGGTGGACGCCCTCGTCCTGCAGCTCGCCTGTCCCCGGCCGATCCGCTACGTCATCGACCAGGAATATTATCACAAGCGGATGCTGCATCCGATTCTGCGCGCGATTGGTTGCATCCCTATTAGCAAGCGCCAGTCGCACACTGCAGTTCGCGTCGCTGCGGAAAAAATCGCCGAAGGCGAGATCGTCTGTGTGTTCCCGGAAGGCGAATTGGAACGGAGGGGGACCCTGTTGCGTTTGCAGCGCGGGTATGAAGTCATTGCGCGGCACGCGAAGGCTGAGGTCGTCCCCGTGTGGCTCGATCAACTCTGGGGATCGATCTTTTCTTTCCAAGGCGGCAAATTTTTCAGGAAATTCCCAAAGCGAATCCGATACCCCGTTACGGTGGCGTTTGGAAAACCACTTGCGGCAAAAGCAGCCGACGTCGCGACGGTGCGCGAGGAGTTGCTCAAGCTGGGCGAATTCTGCTTCAGTCGCCGGACGTCATTGGATCGGCATCTTGCCGAAGACTGCGTTCGTGGGTTGAAGCGGAGACCATTCGCGACAGCGGTCATCGACGGAATCGATCACACGCAACTTAGCCGCGGAAAATTACTTGGCGCAGCCGCGGCGTTCAGTCGGTATTTGCGAAAAGAATTTCCGGACGACCGAATCGCGATCGTTTTGCCTGCGAGCAAAGGATCGATGATTGCCAACTTGGCCGTGATGCTGGCGAACAAAGTTCCGGTCGATTTAAATTTCACAATAGGGCGCGCGGCTAATGAATCCTGCTGCAGGCGAGCCAACCTGCGGGCCGCGATCACAGCGACGCCTTTCATGGAACGCGTGAAGGACTTTCCGTGGCCGGAACGTATTTTGAAGCTGGATGAGCTGCTCCCGCGCATGAAGCGCGAAATTATTGTGTGGTGGATCATTTCAACCATTCTGCCCGCGCGTTTGCTTTTGCAGTTACTGAACGTCCCCAAAAAGGGCGGCCACGCCGAAGCAGTGTTGCTTTTTACAAGTGGAACCACTGGCGAACCCAAAGGCGCGGTAATGAGTCACCGCAACGTTCTAGGAAATGTTTGGCAATTCCGGGAACTGCTCGATGCGAAGAAAACGGACGCGATTCTCGCGTCGCTGCCGTTCTTTCACACATTTGGGTCGACGGTTACACTTTGGTATCCGCTCATTGAAGGTGTGCGGATCGTCACGTATCCGAATCCCTTGGACGCGGCAAAATGCGCGGCGCTGGTTGATCGATACAAGCTGACATTCCTGCTCTTGACACCCACTTTTCTGCGCCTTTATCTGCGCAAAGCTGAACCGGAACAGCTTAACAGTTTGCGCCTTATCATCACCGGCGCCGAAAAATTGCCGCTCGATCTTGCCAGTCATTTTGAGGAACGTTTCCGCAAGAAGGTCTTTGAAGGTTACGGGCTTACGGAGACTGCGCCGGTCGTGAGCGTTAATTTGCCTGATCCTGAGCCGCCCAACCCAGGCGACCACGTGCAGCCGTCGAGCCGTGTGGGGTCTGTGGGCAGATTGGCGCCGGGGATCGCAGCCGAAATCCGTGAGCCCGAAACTGATCAGAAACTTTCGTTGTACGACAGCGGGATGCTTTGGCTGCGCGGCGTCAACATTTTCGAAGGCTATTTGGACGACCCGAAACGAACTGCCGAAGTTCTCCGCGACGGCTGGTTGAAGACGGGTGACATCGGTCGGTTCGACGAAGACGGGTTCCTTTACATCGAAGGCCGGCTCTCGCGATTTTCAAAGATTGGCGGCGAAATGGTGCCGCACGAAGCGATTGAACACAAAATAATCGATCTGATGGGACTAGCTGGAAGAGACGAACGCCCAATCGCAGTTATAGGTGTGCAGGACGAGGCCAAGGGCGAAGCGCTCGTGCTACTTAGCGCTGTGGATATAGACATGGCGCAGTTGCGCAAAAAATTGCAGGAAGCAGGTGTGCCGAACCTGTGGATTCCAAAACATATTCAGCGCGTTGAAACAATCCC
>DASXYB010000094.1:0-9786 GCA_036502745.1 Candidatus Udaeobacter sp. | reverse complement strand
TTTGGTGAAGCAAACCGTTCATCTCCATGATCCGCTGCCGTAGTTCCTCAATTTCGCTGGTGTAATGCGTGGTGAGTTCTTCCACCTGCGCTTTGTGGTCGGTTTCGGTTTTGGTCAGATGAGCGCTGATTTCTTCGATCTGCGCCTTGTAGTGCTCTTCAGTGTGAGCCAAATGAGTTGTTAGTTCCTTAACTTGCGCCTTGTGTTGTGCTTCCGTGTGCGCCAGATGCGTGGTGAGTTCTTTAACCTGCGCCTTGTGTTCCGCTTCAATGTGCGCCAGATGGTTTTTGAGTTTCTCGACCTGCGCCTTGTGTTGCGCTTCTGTGTGCGCGAGGTGATCGCTGAGTTTCTCGATTTCACTCTTGTGTCGCGCCTCAGTTTGCTCAAGGAGCTCACCATAAAGATGCTCGATCTGCGCGAACCGGTCTGGAACGAAGGAATCGAGCCGACTCACCGCACCGGGAAGTAAATCGATCTCGTGTGACTTCGCGCCGCGGCCGGCTTTTGTCACAGCCGCCTTCCGTTTCCGCGGTGAAGCTTTCGCAAGCAAAGCGCGATAGAGCTCGATGACTTCTCCCGAAACCCCCGCATCAACCAGTTGATCAATCGAGAAGTGCGTGTGGCGTCTTTTCGTTGCCACTAACTCTGCGGTGCTGCGTATCTTCGCATCAGCCAATCCCACAAAATTCGCAATTCGCTCTAACTCCTTTTCCGCGTTTTCGAAAAACAGATCGTAGTGAGTAAAAAGCCGCTCATGATTGCCTGCCGCTTCGATAAGGCGCCGGTTGTAGATTTCCCATAGTCGAAGCCCAAATGCATACGACGTTCCGTTGCGCTTTCCCATTGAGTAAGCGACTTCGAGCGGATTGCGTACGATGATGAGCGTTTTTAAACCTGGCAAAAGCTCTTCCCAGAACGGCAACGTCAAACTACTGCGTGGATCCTTCCATCCCCATACCTGTGCCGATTGAAAGCTCTCGATTAGGAGCCGGGCCTTCATACGCAATGGCTCCAGCCGTTCATCGGATATGTTCTCGTTGCTCTTTGGCGGCAAATCCCACGCCCCACCGCGCGCACTGAGCAAGTCATCATTCAAAGCCACAAACCCCAGATGCTCCCAGAAGCCATCCGGGTTGTCCGTCTGTGGCGGCATCAAGGCATGCTTGGGACCCAGGTAGAGCCCGCACCCATACAATAGTCGCGTCACCATCGATGTTCCTGAACGATGTGCGCCGGCGATGCAGATCGCCCCCCGCGTTTCGGTATTACTTTTCACGCAAAGGCCTTATAGAACGACGACCCACTGAATGCGTCAAGGCGATTGCGATGTCTACGCACCAGGCAAAATGTACATCGCAGAAAATGTGGTCCACATCTACGTTTTGCAATGATGCAGCGAAATGATGGCCGCTCGCCAGATGAGATCCGTCCCATCAGTTTTGAGTTGAACGTGGCGCCGCATGCCAGCGGTTCGGTTTTAGTTTCCATGGGCAAAACGCGGGTAATTTGCTCCGTCACAATCGAAGAAGCCGTACCACGGTGGATGAAAGAACAGGGTGTGACCGGTGGCTGGCTGACTGCGGAATATTCGATGCTGCCGTACTCGACGCAGCCGCGCAAACCTCGAGACATCACAAAAGGCCGCATCGATGGTCGCAGCGTCGAGATTCAACGTCTAATTGGCCGCTCGTTGCGGGCGGTGATCGATTTGGAAAAACTCGGACCACGCACGGTCTGGGTCGACTGCGATGTCCTGCAAGCCGATGGCGGAACGCGTACAACCGCGATCACTGGCGCGAGCCTGGCGCTCGCCATCGCCTGCCGAAAATTCGTTAGGGAGAAGAAGCTCGATGCACCGCCGATGCAAAAATTGGTTGCCGGGGTGAGCGCCGGTATTCTCGATGGCCAGGCGATCGTCGATCTGAATTACGAGGAGGACAAAACCGTTGCCGTTGATTTCAACCTGGTCGCAACCGAAGACGGCGATTTTGTAGAAGTCCAAGGCTCGGGAGAAGAAGCAACGTTTACCGGTTCGCAATTGGATCAAATGCTCGCGCTCAGTCGCAACGGCATCAGCTCGCTCATCGGCGCCCAGCGCGCAGTGTTCGCGCGGATCATGGTCACGCCGCCGGAGAGCTGATGCTTTCTGAATTCGTAAGTCGTCTGTGTCAGACACCTACTTTGATATTTCTACAGTGGCGCTTCACAGAAGCGCCCTGCAATGATTTGATCGTGCGGACGTTTTGTTTTAAAGCGAGACGCTGCGCATGAAAAAGGCATTGATCACCGGCATTACCGGCCAGGACGGAAGTTATCTGGCAGATTTGCTGCTGGAGAAAGGCTACGAAGTTCACGGGATCATCCGACGCGCCAGCACCTTTAACACGTCGCGAATTGATCATCTTTACGCTGATCCACACGTGAACGACGTCCGACTGTTTCTGCATTATGGGGACCTCAGCGATTCCGTCAATCTTGTGAAGCTTCTTTACGATTTGAAACCCGACGAAATTTATCATCTGGGCGCGCAGAGCCACGTGCGCGTGAGCTTCGACATTCCAGAATACACGTCCGACGTCACCGGCGTCGGCACAATTCGCATTCTGGAAGCAATCCGCGAGGCTGGATTGCGTTCGCGCTTTTATCAAGCCTCGAGCAGCGAAATGTTCGGCAAGGCGCAGCAAACCCCGCAAACTGAGAAGACGCCATTCTGGCCGCGGAGTCCTTACGGTGTGGCAAAGGTTTTCTCATATTGGGCGACCGTGAACTATCGGGAGAGCTACGGCCTTTGCGCCAGCAATGGCATTTTGTTCAACCATGAAAGCCCGCGCCGTGGCGAGACTTTCGTCAGCCGCAAAATTTCACGCGCAGTCGCGGCCATTAAACACGGCGTCCAAAAAGAATTGTTCCTTGGCAACCTCGACGCAAAACGCGATTGGGGTTATGCGCCGGAGTACGTCGAAGGGATGTGGCGAATTGTGCAGCACGGCCAAGGCGACGATTTCGTTCTGGCTACCGGCGAGACGCACACCGTGCGCGAGTTCGTAGAGGCGGCCTTCGCGCATGTTGATCTAGATTGGAAACAATTCGTCAAGCATGATCCGCGTTACGAGCGCCCGGCCGAAGTCGACCTGCTGCAAGGTGACGCGTCAAAAGCGAAGAAGATCCTCGATTGGGAACCGAAAGTACGATTCGACGAGCTGGTCCGGATCATGGTGGATGCAGACATGGATTTGCTGTCGCGCAACACAGTTAGAAAACACCTCGGCAAATTGCCGTGAGCTTTTCTCATTAAAGCCGCGGCAAACTGCCGTAAACGTTTCTCATTAAAACCGCGGCTTCAGCCCGGTGTTCACGAAATCGAATGCAGCCAAAGCCGTTTCAACGGCTTACCGTCCCGACTAAACTGTTAAAACAGTTCGGCTTCCGCTGTGCTGTGTGCCACCGGGCTGAAGCCGCGGTGTTAATGGAATCGGCAAGCGGCAGCCTATCGCATCACAAATGGCGCGGTGTTCTCCGGTCCCATTGAATGACCTGAAACCATACCTGGAACTGCGCTGGCGAGCGGCGCGTTCACGATAGTTACGGCCGCGCCAACTCCGACGATGTTGTACAATTGTATTATGTCGCTGGAACGCATCCGGACGCATCCGTAACTCGCGGGCGAACCGATTTTCCATTCCTCGGGTGTGCCGTGGATGTAAATGTCCCTTCCAAATGCATTGGCATTTTGCGCTTCCAGTCCACGCAACCAGAGAATCCGCGTCACGATCGGATCACGACCAGGCGAATTGGCCAGGACGATTTCGCCGGTGCGCCGCCGACTTTTGAACACCGTGCCAGGCGGCACGTTGTCGCCAATTTTTGCCGCTATCTGCAAATTGCCGAGAGGTGTAAACCTGCTGCCACGCCAATCGCCAATCCCGAACTTCGAGGTGGAGACCGGATAAGTGGCCATTAGGTTGCCGCGATCGAGGAGCGCCAACTTTTGGTCGCGTGCGCTGATCACGATCTGGTGCCGCGTGTCTGGCGCCGCACAAGACGCAATGAATAAAACGACAATTATTCCGATCCACTGACAGGGACGAATTTTTCCGTCGTTGAATTCGCGCCGCGTTCGTGCTGCGCCCGGCACCCGCGATTCTCGATTCCAAATTCTCATGCGCGATTAAACCTAAAGAACTGCTCTGCGGTTTCGGTCGTTGCTTCAGAAATTTCCTTTAGGGTAACACTGCGCGCTGCAGCTATCGTTTCGGCGACGATGCGCGTATGCGCGGGCTCGCACCGCTTCCCGCGAAAAGGCGCAGGCGCCAAAAATGGGCAATCGGTTTCCACCATGAATTTCCAGAGCGGAATTTCTGCCGCGACCTGTCGCACGGATGCGCCGTTTTTGAAAGTTACAATTCCCGTAAACGAAACGAGATGATCAAGGGCGAGAACTTCATTTGCTTGGTCAAGCGTGCCACCGAAGCAATGAAAAACACCTCGCAATTTACCCGCGTAAGGGCGCAGCACTTCCAGCGTGTCGTCCCACGCGTCCCGTTGATGAATCACAACGTTGAGCCCAAGCTCGACGGCGAGGTCAAGTTGCTGCTGAAACAGACTGACCTGTTTCGACTTTAATGCGCCGTCGCGAATTTGCGCTTCGATTTCTTCATCGGTTTCACTTCGCAGAGCAGTCATCACCTGCACCTGATCTTCCTTAGCTACCTTTTCGCTCGCCAGATGGTGATAATCGAAGCCAGTCTCGCCAATTGCGACCACGCGCGGATTTTTCGCCAGATCGCGCAGCGGCGTAATCACGTCATCCTCCGCCTCCTCTGCGTGACTGGGATGAACGCCAATCGCCGCGTAAACAGAGGGATATTTTTCCGCGAGCTCGATCGCGCGCCGGCTGCTCTCAATTGATGTGCCGATAGTGATGACGCGTTTCACGTCAGCTTGCTCAGCGCGACGAAGCACATCCTCGAGATCATTTGCGAAATCCGGAAAGTCGAGATGTGCATGAGTATCAATTAGCATCGCAGGCATTCTATGGGGTTTCTGTGAAACGCCAAATTCCGCTGGCTGAAAGGCCGGATCAAAGCGACACAAGTCAATGCAAAAAATTATCCCATTCTTGTGGTTTGATGATCAGGCCGAGGAGGCCGTGAACTTTTATACTGGGCTCTTCAAAAATTCGAAGACCAGCAGAATGTTCCGCTACAACGAAGAAGCAGCGGAAAAAACTGGTTGCCCCGTCGGATCGGTGTTGACGATCGAATTCGAAATCGAAGGCCAGAAGTTCGTCGCTCTTAACGGCGGGCCGCTTTTCAAATTCAATGAGTCCATCTCCTTCGTCATAAACTGCGAAACACAGGAAGAAGTGGATTATTTTTGGGAGAAGCTTACGGCCGACGGCGGCGAGGAATCTGCCTGCGGCTGGCTCAAGGACAAATTTGGTGTTTCGTGGCAAATCACCCCGACCGTATTGATCGACATGTTGCACGACGCGGATCAGGAGAAATCCGGACGCGTGATGCAAGCGATGTTCGAAATGAAAAAGATCGATATCAAAACGCTGAAAGACGCTTATGAGCGGTAAGTGAGTGCGAGCGCAGGCGCAATTTCACGAGTATCCACACGAAAACAACGCGTGTTAGAAGTTTCGCTTCCATTCGCTTCGTTCGTGTGTTTCGTGACTGAAATTCACATATGAGCAGTGTCCGGGTTTTAGTTGGAACAAGAAAAGGCGCGTTCATCCTTACGTCGGATGGCGCGCGCAAACGATGGAAGGTCAGCGGCCCACATTTTGCGGGTTGGGAAACTTATCATTTGAAAGGCTCGCCCGTTGATCCCGACCGGATCTACGCCTCTCAGACAAGTGCCTGGTTTGGACAAATCATCCAGCGCTCTGACGATGGCGGCAAAACCTGGAATCCGCCCGGCACAAAACCAGAGGACTTGATGACGTCGGACGGAATGCCGAAGGGCGAAAGCAACATATTCGTTTACGATGCTTCACCTGAAACGGGCAAACCATTGACGACCCACCAGTGGTACGACGGCACCCAGCATCCCTGGGAATTCAAGCGCGTCTGGCATTTGGAACCATCGCCGCATGATCCCGATCACGTTTATGCGGGTGTAGAAGATGCTGCATTATTCGAATCAAAAGACGGCGGAAAATCGTGGCATGAATTGGCGGGACTCCGAGGCAATGATACCGGTACAAAATGGCAGCCCGGCGCTGGCGGGATGTGTTTGCACACCATTCTTCTCGATCCGAGCAATCCCGAGCGAATCTCGATAGCGATCTCGGCTGCCGGCGCGTTTCGTACCAACGATGGCGGAACGACCTGGAAGCCAATCAATCGCGGGCTGCACTCGCAATACATTCCCGATCCAAACGCGGAAGTGGGTCACTGCGTGCATCGGATCGCGATGCATTCGTCGCGCCCAAACACATTATTCATGCAAAAGCATTGGGACGTGATGCGCAGCGATG
Organism: Candidatus Udaeobacter sp.; assembly: GCA_036502745.1. Taxonomy (GTDB): domain Bacteria; phylum Verrucomicrobiota; class Verrucomicrobiia; order Chthoniobacterales; family UBA10450; genus Udaeobacter. The sequence goes on along the minus strand of DASXYB010000094.1, from coordinate 3,299 downwards.
ACGCTGGCGCTTCGTGGCATGAGATCAGCGGCAATTTACCAAGCGACTTCGGATTTCCGATCGATGTTCATGCGCATGAGCCGGAAACGATTTATGTCGTACCGATTAAAAGCGATTCAGAGCATTATCCGCCCAGCGGCAGATTGCGCGTGTATCGCAGTCGAAGCGGTGGCAACGATTGGGAAGCCCTAACGAAAGGTCTGCCGCAACGGAATTGTTACGTGAACGTGTTGCGCGATGCGATGTCGGTCGATGCGCTCGATCCATGCGGCGTTTATTTCGGAACAACCGGCGGCCAGGTTTACGCCTCGGTGGATGCAGGGGATAAATGGAAACCAATCGTGCGCGATTTGCCTGCAGTGCTGTCGGTAGAGGCGCAAACATTGCCATGATTCGCGTTATTCTTCCGGCAAACTTGCGGACGCTGGCGAACCTCGACGGTGAAATAGGACTCGAGCTAAACGGAACACTGACTCAGCGTTCGCTTCTGGATGGAGTCGAAGCAAAATATCCAATGTTGCGCGGAACGATGCGTGATCATGTGACCCAGGTTCGCCGTCCAATGGTCCGTTTTTTTGCGTGCGGCGAAGATTTGTCGCATGAATCGCCCGATGCGCCGCTACCGGATGCGATTGCGAATGGGGCAGAACCATTCCTGGTCATCGGTGCAATTGCGGGTGGATAGATAAGCGCGGTGATTTTGCAGCGTAGTCTTGTTCGCGCGCCACGAAGATCGCAGCGCTTGATTGCGCGGCTCACGCCCACTCGATATGCTCCGGCGCATGTCTGGAAAAGCGAAAGCAATTCAACAGGCAGGAAACACACAGCAATTTGGGAGCGCTGTCCGCTCTGAATTTCCGCTGCTCATCGGGTTGGGAACGGTCGCGATTTTTCTCGTAGTGGGAAGCCGGTTGAGCGAAATCACCACGCATGCCTTACCCCTCCTGGGTATCTTTGTGTGGCTTTTTGCCGTGATCCTCTGGTCGGCCATGTGCGTGGTGCGGCATGCCGATTGTCTAGCAATCAAACTTGGTGAGCCCTACGGAACTTTGATTCTCACCCTCTCAGCAATCAGCATCGAGGTCGTAATGATTTCCACAGCGATGTTACACGGCGCTAACAATCCGACGCTCGGACGAGACGCAATTTTCGCCGTGATTATGATCGCGCTCAACGGGCTTGTGGGTCTGTCGTTGCTCGTCGGCGGGATGCGATATCGCGAACAGCATTACAACATCCAAGGTGTCAATGCTTACATCAACGTAATCATGGCCCTGGCTGTGCTCGGTCTGGTGCTGCCAAATTTCACTCTCTCGACCGGCGGTCCGACGTTTTCTACAGAACAGGAAATCTTTTTCGCGTCAGTGTCGCTATTGCTTTACGCGGTCTTTCTGCTGATCCAGACGCTGCGACATCGTGGTTACTTCCTCGATGTAAAAGAAACGGCGACGAAGCATTCCCCGCGTCATTTGCTACGCGTGCGGTCTACGGGTTTTCATGCGGTGGTGCTGCTTCTGTACTTGGCTGCTGTTATTTTTCTTGCCGAGAAATTTGCCGTTCCTCTGGATAACAGTATCGAGCAATTTCATATGCCACAGGCATTTGGCGGCGCGGTGATAGCTGCGCTTGTGCTTTCTCCCGAAGGACTGGGCGGGGTCGCCGCCAGTCTCCATAACCAACTCCAACGTTCGATCAATATTTTGTTCGGGTCAGTACTCGCCACGATTGGGCTGACGATTCCGGCAGTACTGATGATCGGATTGCTGACGAAACGGCCTGTAGCCCTCGGTCTACAGGGTGGAAACCTACCTTTGCTGCTCTTAACACTGGCTGTAAGCGTCGTTACGTTCACGAGCCGGAAAACCAACGTTTTGCAAGGATGTATTCATTTGCTGCTCTTCGCCGTTTTCGTGCTTCTGATCTTTGCGCCTTAGAAACGGAACAGATGGCGGCAGCGGACCCGCAACGATTCTTATGTCGCTCGGTGCATCACGACAGCGTCGGGCCGTTGTTCAACGACTTTGAATCCAAATCGCTCGTAGAGACGCAATACCGGTTTCCCAGCCACGAAACTGACCGAGATCGTCGAGTGATCGGGATTTGCGCGGACCAATTGCGTCAACAAAGCCGTCCCAATGCCATGCCTTCGGTGCTCCGGCTTTACCGCGAGCGCAAGCTCCGGCGACAACATATCAGGTTCGCCGGCCGGGCGTCGCAGCCAGGCTGCACCCAGCAACGCCCGATTCTTTTTGTCGCGCGCAACAAATCCGGTATCGCCGACGCGGCCCCAGCCTTCCACGTAACGTGAAATCTCTGGGCGACGGACGACATCGCGGGAAAGCTGTTCGTTGTTGCCAGCCGAGGACAAGCCGTAGTACAACATCTCCCAAAGAATGGGTTCATCGTCGACTGTAAGCGGGCGAATCTCGTGATCCATCGAAGGCGAAAACCATATTTACTATAACCAGAGCGGGGAAACACAAAACTATAGAACGCTCACGATTTGACGCTATCATCCCCATCCCCGATAAGTCCCGATGTAACAGCATGATGTAAGACAAACATCTCGCCGGGAAACAATCTAGAAAATCCGGAGTTGACGTACGTACACTCCCTGCTACTGTGCTGGTCCCGCGCGAAGCGGGACTCCTTCACTTTGGAGTGCGTTCTACGTACATTTTGGGACTGCAAATTGGCTCAATTTTGTCCCGCTTAAACCGATGTTGCTTTAGCAAAAGCGGTCGATAGCGATCAAGATTGAGTTTTTTTGTCGTCTCGAATGTACGAAGAGCTGGTTCTTTGACATCTACATACAGGGTAGTAAGAAAATACAACTTTAAGAGCTGAGTCTGAAATCAAGAGGTTGGAGGTTAAGATCTCCAGCCAGAGAGTTTCAGTTATCAAAGAATCTCGGTCGAAAGACCGTACAGATTGATCAAGCTACAAAGAGCACATCATGGATGCCTTGGTGCCAATAGGCGATGAAGGACGTGGTAAGCTGCGTTAAGCTACGGTTAGCGGCAAACACGCTTTGACCCGTAGATTTCCGAATGGGGTAACCTGAGCAGGGTAACACTTGCTCGAGTTCCTGTGAATTCATAGCAGGAACATCGCGACACCCGGTGAAGTGAAACATCTCAGTAACCGGAGGAAGAGAAAGCGAATGCGATTCCGTCAGTAGTGGCGAGCGAAAGCGGAAGAGGCTAAACCGATCGATTTATCGATCGGGGTTGTAGGAGCCCGATGTGGTAGTGCAAAGGTTAGGTGAAGCTTCTGGAAAGCTGCGCCATAGAGGGTGA
>DASXYB010000093.1:0-7866 GCA_036502745.1 Candidatus Udaeobacter sp. | reverse complement strand
TACCCGAGCATGGTGTCCAGCAGATCTTTCGGCGTCATCATCGTTTTCGTTTTCCAGCAGGCGCAACTTTTTCGAGTGTCGGCATGGGTTGCCGTTTGTTCTGCCAAAATTGCAGGATGCTGAAAAGATTTTGCGCGGTGTAATACAATGCCAGAGCCGCCGCAAAATTGTAGCAGAAAAATAGGAAGATCAGCGGCGTAAACATCATTATGCGGCGTTGGGTGGGATCGCCTGTCTTCGGTGTCATCGTCATCAGCCACACCTGCGTAGCCCCCATGAGCAGAGGAATGATGTTGATCGGAAAGCCGAGCACAGGCAGATGCGCCACGGTATCGGGTTGCGACAGATCGTGTACCCAAAGAAACCTGGCGTTTCGCAATTCGACGGCTTGCGCGAGCATCTGGTAAAGGCCGAAGAAAATAGGGATCTGAATCGCCATCGGCAAACAACCGCCTACGGGATTAATGCCGTACTGCTTGTAAAGCTTCATCACCTCCTGATTCATCCGTGTAGGGTCGTCTTTGTACTTTTCGCGCAGCTCCTGCATCTTTGGGCCGAGCAATGCTGTCTTCCGCATTGTCTGATTCGCTTTGCTTTGGAGGGGCCAGAGCACGAGGCGCACGACAAGGGTCAACACGAGAATGGCGACGCCGTAATCTTTTACGAAACCGTGAATTGTGTTGAGAAAATTGAGCAAAAATTGGCTGACGATTTTGAAAACGCCGAAGTTCATGATTTCGGCTTCATTGTGCTCGAGTTGAGCCAGGCGATGATAAATTTTCGGTCCTGTCCAGATCTGGAAGTGCGCGGTATAAGTTTGCCCTGGCTGCACCTGAAAGCCCGGCATACGCATTGCGCCTTCGATGCCGAGCATATGTTGCTCGGTCGAGACTTCAAACGAACGGCCCCAAACACCCGTGGCTTTCGCGGTTAGCGGCGTGATGATCGTGGCGAAAAACTGATCGGTCACGGCTGCCCATTCTGCTCCGGCAAAATTCTCCTGGAAAACTGCCTGCGCGGGATGCGCACCGATACCGAGAACCCCGCTGCTACCTTGAAACGAACTTACGTTGCGGTCTCTAGCTTTGCCGTTAATGCACCAAACCACTCGGGTGTAGTACGGATAGTCTCTCGGATGAATCGGCGCGGCGGAACCGAGCGCGAGGAAGTAGTCAGCATTTGTGAGCGGCTGAGCGCCTGTGTTCTGAACCTCGAGATTCAGCTCAAGAAGAAAATTGTCTTTCTTCTGGCTCGACTGCAGCAAGGAAAATTTCTTTCGGATTGTGATTCCGTCAGGAGTGGTGCGCTCGCATCGAATGCTGCTGTCGGAGTCACGTGCCAACGTAAACTCGGGAAGCACCGGCTTTGAAGGGTCATCAATCATCGCGCCGATGGGCAGGTGCTTGGGAGAATTCAAGACGACGCGTTTAGCGTCTTCGGCGATGTGATTGAACATAACCGCTTCGGCGATACCGCCACCGCGGTTGGTGAAGTGCAATTCGAAATCTGAATTGCGCAGCGTCTCGAGCTTTTCCGGAAAGGTCGGAATCGACTCACCGCCCGGAGGCGGAGATTCAGGCGTGGCGAGCGGAGACGGCGAAGCGCCGACGCTCGCCGGTGTCGCGGTCGGCGACGTTTGTGCTGACCTCGCACTGATGGCCGCCGGTCTGGGCGCCATCTGCTTTGCCAGATACACTTCCCATACGACGAGCCCAACTACGCAAAGAGCGACAACAATCCACGCTGTTCGATCCATAAATTCGGTTTTGCACGATCAGACGCAGCGACGGACCTCGTTCTGAGATCCGCCAGCCCAGCGCGACGGCACCGGGTCGTACCCACAGCCACCCCACGGTTGGCAGCGAGCGAGCCGTTTTAATCCGAGCCAGCTTCCGTGCCGGACGCCGTGCGTCTCCACCGCTTCCAGAAAATATCTCGAACAGCTCGGGCTAAATCGGCAGCCGCAGTCGGGACCGCAAAGCAAACGAAGCAACGGTGAAAGCGTGCACTGATAGAGGCGAATGATAAAACGAATCAGCCCGAGCATCAGAGCAGAATAGAAGCGCGCCTAGCGAGGCGCAACCATTCATCTTCCAACGCGCCATAGCTCGCCGTCGCCGCTTCGTATCTGGCAATAATTACGAACCAAACACCTTGTCGCAGTTCGGGCTGATGCCGGCGAACAATTTCCCGCAAACGACGGCGAACGCGATTGCGAACGACCGCGCCGCCCACACGGCCTGATGTAACGAATCCTGCACGCCACGGACCAGAATTGTCTATCGGCAGTGCATTTAATATCAGAAGTTTGCCGCGTTGTGTGATTCCGTTCCGTTTCACGCCTTCGTATTCCGAGCGATGCGTCAGACGACGCGTTTTCGGGAATGAGAATGAACTCACCTTCGTCATCTGAATTGAACATTCTTGTCGCTGAACGAGCTGCCTCAGTACGCAGTCGAGATTTATTATCCACGGCTCCGTACAAAAGAAATCTTCCACCGAAAATCGGGGGAAGATTTCTCAAAGTAGAATTTCAGCTTTATTGCGCCGCCGGCGACTCCGCAGGTGTTTCCTCTGCGCCAGCCGGCGATTCGCTGGTGGCAGCTGGAGCTTCCGTTGCAACGGGACTCGTCATCTCAGTCGCCGCGGGCGGCGGGGTCGTGGGAGTTGGACTTGTCTCAGGAGTGACAGTTTCAGTTTTTTGCTCGCACGCCGCGAGAAGCGCGGCTCCGGCCAGAATGCAGATGTATTTCTTCATAGTTAGAGACGCACATTGCTTTAGTTGCTCAATCTCAGCAAGCGCAGTTTTTGCACCCAGCAGAATGTTGCTCGAGACACAAATGGCTCGCCACGAGCACTAAAAAGGAGCCTCCCATTTCAACCCATGCGCCTCGGCTACCGCGTCGCAAGTAAGGCGGCCATCGCGCGTGTTAATCCCACCAATTAGCGTCGGCTGTTTTCTGCACGCGCCCTCAAGACCGAAATTCGCCAGGAGTTCCACGTACCGATAAGTGACGTTCGTGAGCGCTTGCGTCGCGGTGCGCGCGTACGCTGCGGGCATGTTTGCCACGCAATAATGCGTCACGCCTTCCTCGACATAAACCGGATCGAGATGCGTCGTTGGTCGCGAGGTTTCAGCGCAACCTCCCTGATCAATCGAAATGTCTACGAACACGCTGCCGCGTTTCATCTTTCGTAACATTGCACGCGTGATCAGCTTCGGTGCTTTGGCTCCGGGCAAAAGCACGGCGCCGATGAGCAAATCGCAATCGGGCATTAAGTCATCCAGATTCGCTTCGTTCGAGTAAAGCGTGTGCAAACTCTCTATTGCGATATCGAGAAATCGCATCCGCTCGACATCGATGTCGAGAATTGTGACATCAGCACCGAGACCTTTCGCCATGCGTAAGGCGTTCACGCCCGACGTTCCGCCGCCGACGATGACCACGCGACCGGGCAAAACCCCTGGAACGCCGCCCAATAAAACGCCGCTGCCACCGTTGTACTTTGCCAAAAAATTGGCGCCCATTACGACCGACATCCGACCGGCAATTTCGCTCATTGGCTCCAGAAGCGGCAAACGATGGTCCACCTGGATCGTCTCGTACGCCACGGCGGTCACACCTGATTTCAGCAAAGCCTCAGTGAGAGATTTGCTCGCAGCAAGGTGCAGATAGGTGAAAAGGATTTGGCCCCTGCGCAATAACGGGAACTCTGCTTTCAGAGGTTCCTTAACCTTCACAATCAGGTCAGCACGCGAGAAAACTTCTTTTGCCTGCTCCACAATTTCCGCGCCCGCTTTCACGTAGTCGTCGTCAGGGTAGCCGGTACCGAGCCCAGCATTCGTTTCTACCAAAACGGAGTGACCATGCTTGGTAAGTTGAGTCGTCGCAGACGGCAGCAACGCAACGCGCTGCTCTTGTTCCTTAATCTCCTTTGGTACACCGATGATCATGGTGCGAAGTGAGACTGATTAGGGAGAAAGCACATGCGGAATCAAGCTAAATCACTTACGACGTCCGACTTCTTGAATCAGTTGAGCGAGGGATCATCTGGAGCAGCGGCGAGCATTTTATACCACGGCCCCAGCGTTCGCATGATCTCGAACCACAGATTTGGCAGGCGATCAACTTTTAGCACCGATGGATTGGCATTCTGCACAACCCACGCTTTCTGTTTCACCTCGCTCTCGAGTTGTCCGGCGCCCCAACCTGCGTAGCCAACAAAAGCACAGACCGTAAGCAGATTTTTATGGCCGTGTGCATCGCTCTCCTCCTCGAATGCGATGTTGTGATTGAGCTTCAAACCTGTGCCCTTCTGCCATTCAAACGCCGCAAACATCAGTTGGTTGTTTCCAACGGGACCGCCGAAAAACACCGGTACGTCGGCGAGTCCCACTGGCGGCTTGCCCGAGACCAGTTCAGCCACTGGGCGATCAAGCGGCCGATTGATTATCACGCCCAATGCACCGTCACCAGGCTCATGCTCGGAAACAAAAAGCACGGTCCGCCGAAAGTTCGGATCGACCATATTCGGATGAGCGACCAGCAATGAACCGGCAAAATTGCGCGAAACCCCTTCATCACCCAAATCACGCATGCGAAATTAGAGACCGCGACGCGCGCTTGTGCAACCTCTTCATCGCGCTGTCGTTTGACATCGTCTTGAGTCGTTCGTGCCCTCATTTGCTAGGGAATTCGAACGGCAGAACTGCGCGAAAAATTTTTAGAATTTTTGTATAGAATTTTGTTGCGAGCGGACGAAACCTCGCTTACAGCCTTGAAGTTTTCTACGATTGTTCTGGGGGGAACAGCCGCCCTTCACGCCTATCGGGCGTGGGGGGCGGTAATTTTTTGGGGGACAAATGTTCGCCGGTTTCTTCTTGCTCGTGATCTGCTCTTGCTCGATTGCGTCTGAACGTGCCCAACCCTGAACATCAAACATTGAAATCCGGAACACCACATCGCGTTGCGTGGCCGATCGCGTTGACGCTTGTCGCACTGATCATCGCAACGACGATTATTGTCGTCTTCTTGCGTTTGGAGAGTTGGCCGGCTCGAACAGCGCAGCAGAGCACGGCTCAGCTGGAGCGGCTTGGCAAGAATCTACGCGCTGCGTTCGTCGACATTGCGCATTTGCAGCCACGGATCACGATTAACAACCGGGTTTACATGGAACAGACCACGCCGGTAAGCGAATTGGTCGTCCTGTCCCGTCGCATAGAAGTCGAACACGAATTGCTTCATACGTGGGTTGGCAGCTCCAAACGGGTGAAGTTGCATGGCACATTCATTGCCAAAGCCGGGTTCGATCTGAGGAAAGGTCTCTCGGTCGATATTCGGCCGAATGAAATCATGGTGCAGCTGCCGCACGCACAGATTTTGGGCGTTGAGCAGCAACAAGTGGACGTGCTCGCATTCGAAAACGGCTTATGGAACCGGATTTCCGGACAGGATGTTCAAACCGAATTGTCAGTGCTGCCCGAGTTGGCTCGGAACAAAGCGGCGGAAACCGAGTTGCTCGCTGAAGCCGAGAAAACTTTACAGGAGCACCTCGAGCAACGGATTCAGACGGCGCAGCCGCTGCGTTTGGTTTTCAAAGACGAAAAGGAAAATGAATAGTGGCCAGTGAATTGTGATCAACATCTGAGTGACACACGCAGGTGTAATCACCGATTGTCGCTGCTCCTTTCACTGATCACCTTTTTTTACAGCGATGCCGTTTAGGAATCGAATCTTTCTCGTTCTGCTGGTCATCGGCATCGTAGCGGTCGCTGCTGTTCTGCTGGCACCAATTGCGGTCGCCAACGGCGTTCGCCTCTGGGTCGGATGGTTCGCTCGCCAGGAGGGCTTCGTCGCCACGATCGACGGAGTGGACGCGCCTTTTCTGCGTCCGGTTGTCATTCGTCAGATTCGTCTGAAAAGCGCCCGGGAGGATGCAATGCGGGTTGATATCACTGTACTGGACGCGCGAGTCGTGTTGAATCTAAAGCACGTCCTTCTGCACTTGAGCGGCCGCGACATCCGAAATATCTCAGTTAGAGAACTACACGCCGAGCTGCACCGGGAGAACCCCAATGTGCAAGCACTAAGCGAACGCGGTTGGGCGACACTTCATCGGTTGCTCCCCGAAACTTTAAGTATCGCGAACTTGGAACTGCGAGTCGAGAACGGGCCGAGTTTGATTTTGCTGCGGAACGGTTCGCTGTCTCTGAGCGAAACGGAACCCGGCCAGTTCGCTGCTGCCGAGCTAATGATCACTTCACCGTGGGTGCGCCAGAGTTTTTCGCAGTTGCGCGGCGCAACTCATTGGGAAAGCAACCGCCTGACCCTCGCCGGATTGACTTTGACCCACGGGCTCGATTTACAGGCTGTGACGGTGGACTTCGCGCGGCTGGGGAACCGCCGAATGGGATTGCAGTTCGACGTCGATGCGTTCGGCGGCAAACTCCGAGCGAATATTTCGCATGAATGGCACTCGCGACATTCTAACTGGAAGATTGCCGGTGGTGCCGCCGACCTTTCGCTGGCGCAGATTTCAGATGCGCTTGGTTTCACCGACCGTGTCAACGGTTTGCTCCACACCAGCAACTTCACGTTTCGCGGCAACCTGATCGAGCCGGACCGCGCAACCGCGTCGCTGTGGGGTGAATTAACCGGGCTCACCTGGCGCGATCGCACAGCAGAAGCGCTCATGCTCGGCGCCGCGCTTTACAACCGGAAGATTGAGCTCCAGCAACTTTACATCAGGCAAAAAAGTAACCAGTTCACCTTGAACGGCGAAGCTGCATTGCCCGCGACTTCGTCCGAGTGGCTCAGGCCGGATTTTCGCGGAAACATTTCGGCATCGATTAATCAGCTCGGCGAATTCCTTGCTCTTTTCGGTGCAAATCCAGCTGATTTCGCAGGGAAAATCAGCATCCAAGGGTCGATGGATACCCACGCCCGCAACTTCGGCGGTGACCTCACGATCGAGGGTGCCTCGCTGACGTTTTTCAAACACGACATGGACAGCTTCAGTGCAAAAGTGACTTTGAAACCGAGCGAGTTGGAGATCGAACGCTTCGATTTGACTCGGAAGAAAGATTCTCTCTCGGGTGAGGGCAAGATCGATCTTTCACCGGAGCACAAGTATTCAGGGACACTCGACGCCTGGACAAACGATCTGCGCGATTACGTTTCGACCCTGCGCAGGTCACAACGACAGAACGCGGGCCCGATTCCGGTAGAATTTCAAGCGACCATCGACTCGACTCAGTGGGATATGCGCGGCGCGGTTCACTTGCCCAAATCGAGCCCACTCAGTTTCACCGCGAGTTTTCCGCTGCCCATCGGGGCCACTTGGAGCACTTTTCAAATGTCGCCTCTTAATGTTTCGCTGGATTTCCCGGCACTCTTTCTGGCGACCGCACCTCAGTTTTTCCCTTCAAACATTGTGGAAGACGGCATTTTGAGTGGAAAAATCTCTCTCTCCGAAACGTTGGAGCGTCCCCGCATCGTTGGTGAAGTGCAGCTCGTAAACGGAAAGCTAGCCAGCCGCGACTCTTTCTTAAACGTCATTGGAGCCAGTACCCTGGCCATTTTTGATGGCAACCACGCTTCTCTGGAGTTTCTAAATCTCGCAACCAAAGATGTAGACCTTGCGCTTCGCGGAGAAATTGATTTCGAAAATACGAAACACGTCGTGATCAGAATCGCCGCAGCGACACCCATTTTCGATCTAATGTCGCGTCCCGTTGACTGCGTGAACAAGATTGAAATCGCGCCTGCGGCCCTGCCACTTGCTCCTGCCGCGAAGGAGTTGGAGTTTCGCGGCCCTCTTCTTCAATCCGGCTGGAGCGTCAGCTTGAAAGAAAAGATCATCAGC
>DASXYB010000092.1:0-3339 GCA_036502745.1 Candidatus Udaeobacter sp. | reverse complement strand
GGTCCTTCCTGGACCCGGGGCGTCCCGCGCAATTCGACATCACCGGTCGCGGCCGTGTAAGTTGCGGTGTCCGCGCGCCCCACTGCACGCGTTGGCGGACCACCGCTCGGATCGGGCCGTTCGCGTACCAAGCCTACGTTTCCTTCGGCGATCGCTTTTTCCAAGCCTTGGTTTTCTCCTTTTGTAATAAACACGGTCAATTTGTCAGATTGAAGATTGAAACGCGGGTCGGTCACCTTCACTCGCCCGGTAAATGTGCCCATGTTCTTGGTCGAATCAAAAAACGCTTCGTCTGAGTAAATTTCTGTCGTGGTCGGCTCGTTGGTGTTCAACCCCGCGGCGCTTTGGCCAAACAAAGAGTTGGCAGGCGATTTGTCTTCTTTCTGGGGCGGTTGTTTCTTTGGTTTTTTCGCTGGTGCCACTGCGACTGCTTTCGGCACGACTGCGCCCGCTTTTGGAGTCGCAGCAGCACTCTGCGCGTGAACGCGTGCGCCGGTGGCGCAGGCCAGAACCAAAACCAACGCTGTCAAATCCCTCATGGAGTCGTAGCGGGTTTCGCCGTGAAACGCGATTTATCGGTGATCACCATCTTTACATTCCCGACCAATCGCCCGGTTCTGCTGTTTGTATCGAACTGCACTGAGTCCCCGGCGATGTTGAAATCCGCGCGTTGAATTGTCGTGCGCTCTTTCGAGCTCAAAATGCGCGTTTTCAAATCAAGTACGGACGTGCTCATATCGATTCTTAGGTCCTGCTGATCCTCCGGCGTGTAGGTTGTAATCTTGAGTTGTTGGAAGCCGACGTGTTCCTCGTCGATACGGTGCGCCGTTCCGGCTTCGAATTTTCCCCGCAAATGCCCATCGCCATCAAAATCCGGCAAGACGAGGCCCTTCGCTTCGTGGCCGATCGGCAGCGGAATGTTCGTCAGGCTTTGCTCGCCGGCAGACGTACTCGCTCCCGCCTTTGCGCGAGGCTTTCCTTTGCGACCCTTTGATTGAGCCGATGCATCAGACAACGCGATGAAAATCAATAGCGCCGCAGACAATAACCAGATTGATGATGTCCAGCATAGGTACGGGCGGTTCACCCGAACCGCCCTGTCACTCGACCTGACCTTCCTGCCCGAACGATTGAGGTCAATCGCCCCTACCTGCAACCACAGCATGAATAGCCTTTAACATGCGCAGGTGCTTCGGCAAATCGTTTAGCCGGACCTGATTCGGCCCATCGGACAAAGCGCGAATCGGATTTTCATGAACCTCCATAAAGATTCCATCACACCCAGCGGCCATTGCGGCCCTCGCCAACACCGGGGCTAATTTGCCGTCACCGGACGTCGAATCTCCTGCCCCGCCGGGCCGCTGCACGGAATGTGTGGCATCGAAAACGATGCGATAACCTGCGTCACGCATCCAGTAAAGTGACCGCATGTCGGCGACGAGGTTGTTATACCCAAAGGTGGTGCCGCGCTCGGTGAAACAGAATTGTGTGTTGCCGAACGCGATCAGTTTTTCGGCGATGTTTCGCACATCCCACGGCGCGAGGAACTGACCTTTTTTCACGTTAATCGCACGACCCGTTTCGGCAGCGGCTCGCAACAGATCCGTTTGCCGGCAGAGGAACGCCGGGACCTGTAATATGTCGATCTTTTCCCCGGCAATCTCAGCTTCAGCTGTGGAATGGACGTCTGTTGTCACCGGAATCTTCAGTTCGCGCCCGACTTCTGAGAGAATATCGCAACCTTCGCGCACGCCGATGCCGCGAAACGATCGTACAGAAGTACGATTCGCCTTGTCGTAGGACGCTTTGAAGATGAAATCAACGTCCTCCGAAGCGCAGATCCCGGCAATCTTCCTCGCCATGCGCCAGACAAATTTCTCCGACTCAATGACGCACGGGCCGAGAATAAACACAGGGCGTTTGCCGCCTATGGTGACGTTTCGAATTTTGAGCGACTTAATTTTCACACACCAGAACAAATCAGGAAAGCAGGAAGAGGAAATTACGCGTGTGCCTCATGTTTCCTGGTTTCCTAATTAATCCTCTTTTCGTGATATCAAAAACGCCAAAGGGCGCGTAGAGCACGAGAAAGAATAGCAGTGCCACTCCGTGCAGTTGCAAGAGATACAGCGGCCACGAGTCGGAGAGAAAACTCAAAATCGAGAATGCCTCAGGTTTATGCAGGAGAAATCCATAGTTAAAACCAGTGAGCTTATCAACGGCCAACGTGACAACGAAATAGAACTCCGACCACAACCATACGCGCACAATGGAACTCGGGTATGGCCGATAGCCGCGCGTCAACATCAGGAAAACCACGCCGACGATAATGCCGCAATGTGAAGTGAAAAAACTGATGAATCGCCAGTCTGGAAAACCATAAGGCAAATTCGGCGTAAGGACGGCTTGCAGCGTGCCACCAATCCCCCAGAAATATGCAACCTCGAACCAGCGCTGCTGTCCTGTCCACATCGCCACGATCACGACAACAATGCCCCAGTCACACATTTGCATCGGTAACATCTGCCGCCAATCCACCACACCACGGCTTCGAATGAAAATCAGATAAGCCAAGTAATTCAAGATCAGCACCGCCGACAACGCGGCGATGATCACCCGCTCTATCCGCTGTGATTTTGTGCGTCGCACCAGTGCAGCAAGTGCAAACGGCAGGACGATCGTGATAAAAATCACCGTCAGATGCGGCAAACCGTACGGTTGAAATTCAGGCGCGTCGTTCATTGCAGGGTGGATCGGCTTCTCCGATGGCAGGTAACTGCGCCTTCGGCGCCTGATACAAGCGCCGCGCTCAAAGAACGCGATCCACCTCTAGCGGACAATCCAGAGATTACACGGAATCACATCGCTAACCCAGGCAATATTGCTAGGCAGTCGCTGAACCGTTTCGCGCCGTTTCGGCAGCGGCACGACAAGCAAGTCCGCTTCCACCGATCGCACAAAATCGGATGCAGCGAGGCCCGTAGCACCTCTGATGAAGCGAGTCTCGATTGGAACGTCAGTCGCGCCAGCGGATAAAACAAACTCTTCAAGGCGGTCTTCGTCGCCGTGGTCGGCCTTCTGTGCGGCACTTCCGGTGGCACCCCCAGCGATCGAAGCCCTCGCTTCATCGAACGCCGTGATGATTCCAATCACGTAAAGTCGCTCGCAGGATTCTGCTTCCGCAAGCATCAGCGTTGTTTTCAATGCCACTATTCCGTGCTGTAAGTTGTCCGCAATGAATACGATCCTGCGCAACGGTTTCGGTTTTTTTTGCGGATGCGTGAACAGCATCACTGAACAATCCGCCTCTCGCACCAGGCGACGTGCGACGTTGCCCAG
>DASXYB010000091.1:0-4102 GCA_036502745.1 Candidatus Udaeobacter sp. | reverse complement strand
TTTGCTCGCGGTTGCTCTCGTTGGGCGCTTGTTGTGCTTTGCTGCTTTTTTGTGATTCGCCATCTTTGTTTAAGTTGTTGTGGGTTGTAACCGTAAGCTGCGGAAACCTGTCGATCTCAATCGGCGGCATCTGGACGATGGCGTACGTGCCGGATGCAATGCCGATATTCGCCTCATCCAGTGCGGTAATGACGTCGCGGTTGATGCGATCTTTTATTCGTCGAGTCCCGTGATCAGGGGCGAGAAATCGCACCGTCAACTCAAGCCAGTTATCGGTCAGCCGATAGTAAACAGTCGGGTCGAGGTCAATCGGATCCACCTGGTACTTCTTGTGCAACTGCTCGACAGGGCCATCTCCAAGTTTGCCCCGATTGAGAGCGTGGCGGTTAACGGCGGACAGCAGAATCGATTCCGCTCTGGTGCGATCTGCTTCGTAGGTGATCGGAATCTTCATTTCATCCCAGATGTATGGGAACTCGCGCGAGTAGTTGTATACAGGTTTATTGAAGATCTCGCTGTTGCTGATTGTGACGATGCGACCGGTGAACTGCCGGCTATGCACCCACATCGCTGGATCTGCACTCTGCACCGCCGGCGGTTGCCCCATTTCCATAATTGTTGTCTGCATGAAACCAAGAGCTACCACGTCGCCGCGGACATCTCCCATGACGATGCGATCGCCGACCGAGAAGGTGTTCCCTCGCAGAATGACGAAATAGCCGGCAAGTGATGTGATGACCTTCTGCAAGGCAAATGCCATACCGGCTGTGACTAGGCCGACAAATGTTCCGAGCCGCGCCGGATTATCGAACCAAATCGAGATGATCCCGATGATTAGAATGATGCCGCAAAGGACGCTGATCCCCTGATGTGTCCAGAAGCGCCCACGCCAGAGCTCGGTATTTCCACGAATGAGCACGCGTGTCATCGCCCGTAACACCCAGCGAAGAATGACGACTGCAACAACGAGCGCAAGCGTCACCAACAGCTTGCGCCCGTTCTCCGGGTTCAAACCAACAAAGTGAATCCCATAAAATTCCATACTGAGTGTTACGAGAGCGTCGCACCAGTTGCGCGTCCTGATTATTCGCCTCCGACATTCCGATCGAGGGGTAAGTGTTCCACTTAGGATCCGTCTGACGCCAAGCAAAAAACGCGCACCACTGAAGGCGGCTGCGATAAACGTGAGTAAATGCCGGCTCCAGTCCTTCGTTGCGCGCGACTTTCATGCGCAGCCACAATGCTGGCTGGCGCGGTCTGCGCGCAGCCGTCTCCGCCGCCGGAGGACGGGCAGTGGACGATGCCCGCGAAAAATTTTGAGAACACGCGCTACAGCGGCCTCGATCAAATAAAAATTGATAACGCGAAAGATCTGCGGGTCGCCTGGACATTTTCTACGGGCGTTGACAAAGGCCAGGAAGCCGCACCGCTTGTCGTCGGCGACACGATGTATGTCGTTACGCCCTTTCCGAACATTCTTTACGCGCTCGACCTGAAAAACAACGGCGCAGCGAAATGGAAATTTGAGCCGGAGCCAGCGAGTGCGGCCCAAGGTGTTGCGTGTTGCGACGTGGTGAACCGCGGATGCTTTTTCGATAAGGGCAAAATTTTCTTTAACACGCTCGACGACAACGTCTGCGCGGTCGACGCCAACAGCGGAAAGCTGCTTTGGAAAACCAAGGTAGGCGAGATCAATCGCGGCGAAACGATGACAATGGCGCCGTTGGTGGTGCACGACAAAGTGCTCGTCGGAAACAGCGGCGGCGAATTCGGTGTTCGTGGTTGGCTCACTGCTGTTGATGCGAATAGTGGAAAAATCGCATGGCGCGCGTACAGCACCGGGCCGGACGCCGACTGTTTGATCGGATCAGAGTTCAAACCGTTTTACGAAAGCGATCGCGGCAAAGATCTCGGAGTGAAGTCATGGCCTCCGGACCGCTGGCAGATAGGCGGCGGCACGGTTTGGGGATGGATTTCATACGACGCCGAACAGAACCTGATTTTCTACGGCACGGCGAATCCGGGAGCTTGGAATCCAGAGCTGCGCCCCGGCGACAACAAATGGGCCTGCGGGGTGTTTGCGCGCAATCCAGATACCGGCCAGGCGCGGTGGTTTTATCAATTAAATCCGCATGACGAGTTCGATCACGATGGCATCAACGAAAATATCGTAGTCGATCTTGAAGTTAACGGTCAAATGCGCAAGACGCTGCTCGCCGCGCAACGCAACGGCTACGTGTACCTGCTTGATCGCACAACGGGCAAAGTGCTTTCTGCAACGCCGTTCGTTCGGATCACCGCGAGCAAAGGCGTCGATCTGAAGACCGGTCGCATCATTCCGAACGAGGAGAAGAAACCCCAAATCGGAAAAGTGATTCGCGACATCGCGCCGGCGTCGCCGGGTGCAAAAGATTGGCAGCCGTGCGCCTGGTCGCCGCGAACGCGCTTGCTCTATATCCCGCATCAAAATTTGGCGATGGATTATGAAGGCGTTGAAGCGAGTTACATAGAAGGCACGCCGTACCTCGGCGTGAACGTAAAAATGTACGCCAACGGCGGCGGCAAACGCGGCGAGTTCTGTGCGTGGGATCCGGTGCAAAAGAAAAAAGTCTGGGCCATCGAAGAGGAATTTCCCGTGTGGAGCGGAACACTGGCCACCGCGGGGGACGTGACATTTTACGGAACCATGGAGGGCTGGTTCAAAGCAGTGAACGCAAAGACCGGCGAACTGCTTTGGCAGTTTAAAACTGGCTCAGGGATTATCGGGCAACCGACCACATTTCTTGGGCCTGACGGGAAACAATACGTCGCGATTTTATCAGGCGTGGGCGGTTGGGCGGGCGCAATTGTTTCAGGCAATCTCGATGCACGCGATCCAACTGCCGCCCTGGGATTTGCCAACGCGATGAAGGATTTGCCGCAGCACACCGCGAAAGGCGGCACGCTCTACGTATTTGCGCTGCCATGAATTTACCACGAACCAATCAGTTTGTTGGCTTCGTCGCCTGCGTGGTCTTCGTAATGCAAAATGCCACGGCCGCAGAGCAACGCGTGCTGAAAGTCGCAGCGGATCCAAACAATCTGCCATTTTCAAACGACCACCTCGAAGGATTCGAAAATAAGATTGCAGAGCTGATCGCGCGCGAGCTCCACTACAAAATCGAATACCATTGGCGTGCGCAGCGACGCGGATTTTTCCGCGAGACGCTCAAGAGCGGCGATGTGGATCTGGTGATGGGCGTGCCCGCGCATTTCGACATGGCGCTGACCACCGTGCCTTATTACCGCTCGAGCTATGTATTCGTAAGTCGAGTCGATGGCAACGCCCACGTGTCGTCATTCGACGATCCGCAACTGCGCAATCTCAAAGTTGGCGTGCAACTCGTTGGTAACGACGGCATCGACACCCCACCTGCGCATGCACTCGCCGCGCGCGGAATCGTAAACAACGTCGTTGGTTTCACGCTGTACGGCGATTACAGCCAGCGCAATCCACCTGCCCGAGTCATTGACGCTGTTACGAATGGCGATGTGGACATTGCTATCGCATGGGGACCGCTCGCAGGGTATTTCGCCAAGCAGTCGAAAATTCCACTCGAGATTACTCCGATAACTCCGGAGCAAGATGGACCGCTCAGATTCGCTTTTGACGTCTCGTTAGGCGTGAGCAAAAAAGAACGCGAGCTGCGAGATCAACTCGACACGTTCGTGACAAATCACCGCGACGACATCAATCGCATCCTTGAGGCGTACAACGTGCCGCGCGTTGCACACGAGGCACAGCTCACATCAGTAAAATGAACCTCAAAAGAAGCGTTTGCATGGTGGAACGCGCTATCCCGAGCACGTTGCCTGGAGCCCGCCGCATCGAGCTGGCGACAGCTCAATCCACCTCAAACTTCCTCCTGCGTTCCTGCTTTCCTTACTTGCTCATTGTTCTTCCATTCTTCCTTTTCAGCTGTAAACGCGAGCAGCGTACGCTGGTCGTCCAACCTCCTTCTGCGGAACAGACATCACTTCAGCAGATGAGCGATCTTGCTCCTGGTCCAAAGCACAGACGAGTGCCAGCCATTCCGAACCCGGACGAGAACAACTCGTGGGC
>DASXYB010000090.1:0-3953 GCA_036502745.1 Candidatus Udaeobacter sp. | reverse complement strand
AGCAGAACCGTCGAGCAGTTTTTTCTTTAAAGCGGGCCTGCGCCCATCGGCATCCTGCTTCGCGGTGGCGAGTGCTTTCTTTGCGCCGGTCTTGTAGTCGATGATCCAAAGATCTTCGGCGGCGAGGGAGGCCGGGCTCGGCGCCTTGTGCGCCAGGAGTAAGTCGATTCGACCGCGCAACGAAAGCGTCGCGTTCTTGGCCACTTTGACAGCGAGATCTTCGTCGATAGTCCATTCGGTTGCCATCCATGGCCAGTCCGTGACGGTCCCAAGTTTTTCGGCAAGGGCGCGCGCGAGAAAGAGAGCGTTGCGCCAGCCGCCGCCCCACCAATCAGGCAGCGATTTTCCCGTGGCCTGGCAAAGATGCGCCACATCGGAGCGTTTCGTTTCCGCAGCGGCGCAAACGCGTCGTTCCATTTCGGTGGAATCCGGCAGGCGTGTAAACGTCTTCGCTGTTCCGTTGGCGATCGCAGCGAGCCAATCGTGCACCCACTTTCCGGTGGAGCTGTTCCAGACATTCTCGCCTTCGTCGGCTGCCTTGACTCCCAGATATTTTTTTAGCCACACCAGACCGGGAGCGGCGATGAGTTGCACGAAATCGCTCACACTTAGAGTAGGGATGACGGGCGGCTTTGAACGGAATGCAAAATCGTATTCGCGGGACGGCACATTAGGATCGCGTCGAGCGTCATAGGCAATGCGCGTCGATCTGATTTCTGGCGTCGCAATAAGGTCGCTTCTCTTTGGATCGCGCGTTTTATCGAGCCAACTTCGAGTCAGCGCTTGCAGTTGGTTCATGGCTTTTTGCGTCAGTGGGCTGTTATTCGCCTCTTGATAATGCCGGGTGAATAGCTCGCTCGGATTCCAGAGCCGTTCCGGTGCGTCCTCCTGAACGAGGCTGGCGGTAAACGCGATTTTTCGAGTTACCGACTGTATGAGAGTCTCGAATTGTCGGTGCGCGATGTGGCGTTGCTGTGCAGGGCCGAGATAGAGCGTGTGATTGTCGTGAATCGCGGTATGGCCTTCGCCTTGGCGACCCTGGCGCGACGCGCGGAGATTCAGTTTTTGGATGCTGCGGTTGAACGCATCAATCTCGTCTTGCCGGGCGAATTCACCGGGCTCGGGTGGGGGCCAGGACCCTTCATTCCAGCCTACGAAAATTAGATGCGACCATCCCTGTCCGTGGGCCTGCGGAATAGTGAGGAGCTGGACGCGCGCGTACGGATGATCGCCGCTCGTTTCCCGCGCTGCGGTAAAGGTAAAGGCGATCTCGTCCAGCCACCGTAGATAAAGCGCGCGGGAAAATTCGACATCCAGTTTATCGACCCAATCGCCGGTTCGTCGCGCGATCTCCATCCAATGCGACTTCCACCCGAGTCGATTGAACGCGGATTTTGTTGCGCCAAGAAATTCCGGAAAACGAGCACGCGCGGGGAGAAACGAAATTGAGCCTAGCGCCGCAGCCACCTGTTCTTTTGTGCCTCCGGATTCTTGCGCGCAGAAGCGTCGTAAAATGTCCAGGTCGTCGATCAGCACTTCCGCATACGCGGAGCGCAAGGTTCGCTCAAAGGCGTTCAAGCTGAGACCGGGAAACAGTTCACCGCGGTCAGAAAAAGCGTTAACGAAATGGAGGAGCGAGTTGATTCGCGGGCTTTCCTGAAGCCGAAGCCACGCCCGCCAATCAGCCGCCTCGAAAATTCCCGGCAGAAAATGTGCCAGAACGTCGTAATGCGGGATGTCCAATCGAACGAGTGCGTTTGTAACGAGGCGGGCCAGGGCGCCCGCACCGGGCAGAATGATACCGACGCGATTACAGGCTGGGTCTGCGAGAAAATGTAGACATTTCTGGGCGACGACCTCAGCTTGCTCCGTTGTGTCCGCGCCAACCAAAAACGATCGATCTAAGGGACCCACGGACGCGCCGCGCATTTCTGCCTCACTGAACAGGCTGTCGGTAATTTGATTCATCGGCAGCGATACCGGTTTCGCTTCGCCAAACGCTTCTTCCCACGTGCCCACCCACGTTTCGTCAATGTCACGAGCTGCATCGCTTGGATCGTCTAGGAAAACGGTCGCCTTCTCCGCGGAAAGAACCGCTGCCTGGAGCAATGGCCACAGCGGCCAGTGGGCGCCATTAAATCCGGTCACGAGTATATTGGCAAACAGCGGCGGACTCGTGAGGGCCTTATTGAGTGCTCGCCGATCGGCGATGTGAATCAATTCGAAACCGCAATCCATGAGCCGCCGATGAAATCGCGTCGCGATTTCACGTAAAGCTGGAAGTTCAACTGCGGAAAAATCCCAGCCTGCAGCTCCGAGTTGATCGATTGTGCGAAGCAGATGGTCCGGCGCCCGTGCCACGGATTTTGCAGTGAGAAAGTCGGCTTCCAACATTCTTTTTTGCTGTAAAGCTGGATCTTCTGGGAGCCTCATGCATTCCTCCGCGGCAATCGAGAGGAGAAGCCGCAAGTGCTCACGCAGCGCAAGGCGCATCTCACTTCGCGCGGCCAGCAGTTCCCGTAGTTCGGCAGAAGAGACGAATCGGATCCCGAGCAGCGACACGCCCCGATCGAGCAGCAGCCCTTTGATTGCATAGGCCTGACTACGAAAGGGCACTGCCACTACAGTGGGTCGTCGTTGCTGCCAAGAGACCTGCCCCGCGGCTTGAAACCATGGCAGGAGAATTGTCTCCCACGCTGCGCGAAACGACGCGCCAATGTGCAATGAGACCGCTGAAACCCGGTCAGCTTCGACGCGCTTTTTCGGCATCCTTCAATCTAGCTCGCCGCTCGCCGCCGTCATCGATTGCTTCGCAAGGAGCGCTTGTCACCCATTCGCCGCGTAACACCCTCACGATCCAGCCGTTCCAGCAACGGTACCATGACACGTCGGGAACTTCCCAGCGCCTGGCGCAGTTCGCTCACTGTGGCCGGTCCGTTTTTGGAAATGAATTCGGACACGTGTGATTTCATGCGCTCGAAACTCTCGCGCAGCAACAGCACATCAAGAGCCAGTTCGGTTAGGTCACCGTTCTCGATCAAAAACTGCACGACTTGCCGAGCCTGTGGGTCTGATTCGATCGCTTTGCGCGAGGGTGGATCGAAGGGCTGTCCGTTGAGTGCTTCGCGAACTCGTTTCTCTACGGATTGAACGTGGACCGGCAGCGTTGGGCGATGGGAAGCCCGCGCGATAACGGATCCTTTGCGGACGAAATCGCCCTTACATAGATCCGCCACTAGCGATTCAAGCATTTCCGCTTCTTGGATGCGCAGCGCTGACCGTAGCTCCACCAGATCGATGCCGGTGCGCTCCGGAGATTCTTTGTGCGCCGCATCGATCAAGCTAATCGCCTGCGCGCGGAGTTTCCGCCAGAATTCACGATCGACCGCGATGTGCTGGCACACGATAATCTCGCAGTTTTTCTTCAAATTTGTCAGGGCTTCAGAAATTTCATCGGCACTGAATCGTGATTTGCTCAAAAGACTTTCTCGACGCGCGAATCCATGTCGCGCGAGGGTCGCGCGCACCAAAGAATCGACATTGTCTAGTGTTACACTGGACGCCAGTAATTCCTTGTCACCGTCTGGATCGAGCACAATTCCGCCGGCGATGGTGTGTCGCTCCGATGAATCGCGAACAACAAAACGATCGCCGATGAACGCAAAGATGGGTGAGGCAAGCTTTAAACGAGCAATTTTTTCTTTGCCTGCCTGGAGAGATCCACTTTCGCGGAACCTAATCCTGGCGGCGACGCGCGACGCACCGTGGTGAACATACATCGACGATCCGTTTTTCAGCGGATGGGCGACGGTTTTGTCGCCGTTCAGGCGCGACGGTTTTTCCAAGAGAACAATCAGAGTCGATGTTGGCGCACCGTGACCCGGAAGCGTCACAACGTCGCCGCGCTTGATCTGATCTACTCGGAGATCCGGTAGATTGATGGCGGTCCGCAT
>DASXYB010000089.1:0-2702 GCA_036502745.1 Candidatus Udaeobacter sp. | reverse complement strand
GGTCACTCGATAATCGGGCAAGGGTCGCGATCGTAGCCGTTACACGGCTGTCGCTGAGCCGACGTGCGATTGGACGGAGCATAGTTTCGAACGCAAGGTGTTTGAAACTGTCGAATCGGGGTTCGCTTCGTGATTTTTGGGGAATGATCGCACAATCGCTTCCGGGCCGTACAATATTACCGACGCGGGCTCGGGAAGTTGCCCTCCGCATTTTCGCGATTGTTTTCGTTTTCGCCCTTTTTGTCGGTGGCGTTCAACTCCGCCGTTGGACTGGACAAAACACGCGGCACGTCCGTTATCAGCACGATATCGTAAACGGCTTTTATTGGGGACAAGAGACCCTGAAAGAGGGGCACCGCTTATCGTCAGGCGACGCCTCCGCCAATTCGTGGACAGGATTGTTTCGTGGGTATCTCGCGCTCTACGACAGGGTAAAAGAAGAGGCGTATGAGGACGATTACGGTCTCGATTATCCGCCGCTGCGACTCCTGACGATGGCCATCTGGAGCAAAGAAGTTCGCGACGAATTTCCATGGGTCGACAATGAACACCCGAAACTTGTTAACCCTCTGTTGAAAATTAACCTGGTGTGCGAATTGGTTTCCGCCGCGGCGATTTTCTTTCTCGTTCGCTTGTGTGTGCAGCGCTCAGTGCACGCGCACTCGACATGGCCGACCTGGTTATCGCGCGAACATCGCGCCTCAATCTGCGGTCTCGCCGCGGCCAGTGCGGCCTGGCTCGAACCATCCATGATCCTCGACGCGCACGGATGGCCACAGTGGGATGTCTGGATCCTGCCGTTCTATCTCTTTGCCGCGCTCCTCCTTTTGAAAAAACGCTGGTTCTGGTGCGGATGTTTGCTGGCGTTGGGCGCAATGCTCAAGGGCCAGTTGTTATTCGTGGCGCCGTTTTTTATTCTTTGGCCGCTATGGCAAAAGCGATGGGTGAGTGCGCTCCGCATGCTAGCCGGATTCACAGGAACCGCAGCGGTAATAGTTTCCCCATGGCTTCTGCGAACGCCCGCGGCTTGGATCGCGTTGGCAGTTGTAGCTGGCGCGAGTCTGTTGGTCGTCTTGCGATATAAATTCCCGCACAAAAGCGCGTGGCTCGCCGGAATTCTCGGCTGCGCCGCGTTTCTAATCGGCGGATGCACCGGCGGCAGCTTTGCGTGGTTCGAGATTGGTTTTCTCTATGGAACGAAGCATTACCCCTATCTTTTTATCAGCTCTTGTTACAACCTTGCCTCTCTACTCGCCGCGGCTGGTTGGTCGCTGAAAGATGATTTGCTGTCAGCTCATGTTGGATCGGTTCACTTTCATCTCACGCTGCAATGGGCGTTGCGTCTGTTTTTCCTGGGCGCAGTGGCCTTATGTGCCCGCGGCGCGGCGCGACACCTGCGAAACCGCGATCCACGCGTGCTAATTGCGATAAGCGCACCGTGGTTACTGATGTTCGCATTGCTCGGTCAAATGCATGAGCGCTATCTCGTGTGGGGCGCGGTGGTGAGCGCTGTCGCACTAGGCGTCAGCGTCCGTTTGAGCATTATGCATTTCATCATCTCAGCCGCGAGCACGGCAATGATCGTCCACGTGATGTTAGTCGATAAAAAGCTCGATCCGACGCTGCGCGCGATTGATGTTTTGCATGAGATTCGGCCGTACGCATCGGTATTGATGCTTGTTTGTGTGGCTGTTTACTTCTACGAGGCACTCGGTTGGCGCCTTCCGGCGTTTCGACGTGGAGCAGTTAAAACGCGCACGGCACGTTCGCTCTCACTGGGAGCGGAGCCAGAGGAAGCCTGAATCTGCGCTAATGATTTGGGGCTGAACTCCCCGCGAACCGATTTCGTTTATTGTCGCGCGAGACGGCGAAACAAAAACACGCCCAGCACGATAAATAGAACGTTCGGAAACCAGACGAGCAGTTCCGGATGCGCATGTGGATTCCCGCGCAACGTATCGCCAATGATTACGAACAGAAAATAAGTCGTGGCAACAATCAGGCCCATGGCGAACCCAATCGACGTTTCACGACGATGCGCTGTCACGCCCAGAGGCACGCCAATGATCGCAAAAGCCACGCACGCGAAGGGAAACGAAAATCGTTTGTTGATTTCCGTGCGGCTGGCGCTGCGTTCCCGTGTGTTTTCGCTTTTGAGTTGCTCCAGCAATTGTTCGATCGACAGAGCGGAACGGCTCGGTCGTTTTTTCTCTTTCTCGTAAAGCTCTTCGAGGCTGATAGGCAACGTGCCTTCCACCATATTGATTCCGTCGTGGATTTTGTGGAGGTCGAACGGGTCCTTAGGGTCGCGCTCCTGGTAACGGGCTCCATACAGATGCATCAGGATTTGTTTGTTCGCCAAATCCGCTTCGAGCATGCCGGTGCGCGCGTACGTGACCTTTACCGGTAGCGCCTTCTCGTTCATCTCGAACACGGTAATGTTCTCGAGTTTGTTCCCTTCTTTTTTGCCGACATAAATCCTGCGGCCGGGAAACTGATCGATGACCTGATCGCTGCCAAAAAGCGCCATGGGATTCCGCGTAGCGAGATCAAAAATGGTGCTGCGCAATCTCTCCTGCGCGGCAGGCGCAACCTGCACATTGAGCCAGAGACAAATCGCCGTGCAACCAATCGCGATGCCAGCAAGCGGAACAGACACACGCGTGACGCTCACACCGTTAGCGCGCAGCGCGATTAATTCG
>DASXYB010000088.1:0-7994 GCA_036502745.1 Candidatus Udaeobacter sp. | reverse complement strand
ATCGCGTTACTCGTGCTTGGCTGGTGTAATCTAAATTTTTATTTCTGTCGTTATTACGCTGACCCCGAGAGCCTGAAGAGCAAAACATACAGGTCGGCCCAGCAGAATTACGAGGTGCAAACTGCTCAGAGCCGGTACTCGGCTTCGCTTGGCAGTAACTACGAAGTTTTTACAGTAGGCCAGAGTCCGTGGCCTTATGATCCAGGAACTACGCGATACCTCATGAGAGACCAGGAGTGGTCGCTGCTGAGCAATCCTACGACCGAACTTGCCACCATAACGCGGGACAACAAAGGACTCTCATTTCTCTTTTTCCCAGGAAATGAGCAATATGAACAGACGACACATGAGCTTTTTCCCGGTGGCAATTATAGCGAAGTAACAAGCCGGCGTGGCAAGCACTTGTTCTACACATACGTGCTCCCACCACCTCAAGCACAGGCGACCCAGAAATAACACTCGCTTTGGCTCGACCTGACAATCGCACGCGATTATAACTGGGTTGATGCGATTTGGTTTTTATCGATGCGCGCATTTACTATTGGTGCCCGCCGCGGCAGTTCTGCTTTTTGTTATACCCGGATGCGGGAATTCCAGCATCGTCGGCAAATGGCGGATGTCGGGAAACGAAAATCAAACAGTTTGGGAATTCTCGAGTAATGGCTCCGTGCTCGTCGGAGAAGTTCGCGGCAGATATAAGTTCGGCGACCAGGACCGAATCAAAATCGAGACGCCGTTCGCGACAACAGTTTACCTGGTCACGCTTTTGAACGACCAGCTCGTGCTACAGGACCTTGGCGGTTCCAAGCTCGAGTTCACAAGGGTACGATAGTGGTAGAGTCGGTCTGCCGCGCCGACCGGACGCCGCAGCGCGGCGTGCCCTACCTAAAATTCGGCGCTGCCGGGAGTGCGCGCGAAGGGAATCACATCACGAATGTTCGAAATGCCCGTGATGAACATCAGCATCCGTTCAAAGCCCAAGCCGAAACCGGAGTGTGGCACTGTTCCGTAGCGACGCAGGTCGAGGTACCATTTGTAATCGGCCGGATTCATGTTGTGACGCCGCATATTATCCTCAAGCAGTTGCAGTCGTTCTTCGCGCTGGCTGCCGCCAACGATCTCGCCAATGCCCGGCACCAACAAATCTATAGCTGCCGCGGTTTTGCCATCATCGTTGGAACGCATGTAAAACGGTTTGATTTCCTTTGGGAAATTAAAAACCGTGAGCGGACATTTGAAATGTTTCTCGGTGAGCCAGCGCTCGTGTTCCGATTGCAGGTTTGAGCCATAATCAATTGGAAAATCGAACTTTTTGCCGCTCTTCTTCAATAGCTCGACTGCCTCAGTGTAGGTGATCCGCTGAAACGGCCGTTCAATGACAAAGTCGAGTCGGGCAAGCAACTCCTTGTCCACGAATTTCGCGAACAATTCCAATTCTTCCGCGCACTGTTTTTTCGCATCGGCAATTAGATACTTCACCAACTCTTCGGCGAGATCCATGTTGCCGGTCAGATCGCAAAACGCCATCTCCGGCTCGATCATCCAGAACTCGCTCGCATGCCGTGACGTGTTTGAGTTCTCGGCGCGAAATGTTGGGCCGAAGGTGTAAACCTTGGTAAACGCACAGGCGAACGCCTCCGCTTCCAACTGTCCACTGACGGTGAGATAAGTTTGACGTGCGAAAAAATCCTGTGCGTAATCGATCTCACCGTTTTTTTGCGGCGGATTCTTGATGTTAATAGTTGAAACTCGGAATAACTCGCCTGCGCCTTCGCAATCGCTACCGGTGATGATCGGTGTGTGAACGTAAACGAAACCGCGATCCTGAAAAAACTGGTGAACTGCGAATGCGAGCCGGCTTCGCACACGGAACACGCAACCGAAAAGATTCGACCGTGGACGCAGATGCGCGATCTCGCGCAAAAATTCCGCTGTATGCCCTTTTTTCTGGAGCGGATAACTTTCGTCGGCGCTACCGACAATTTCGATATCTCGCGCAATGAGCTCCCATTTCTGTCCTTTGCCCTGCGACGGCACTAGCGCGCCCTGAACAACAAGAGAAGCACCGGTGTTGAGCCGTTGGATATCTGTGTAATTGGGCAGCGCATCCTTCTTAGCGATGATCTGAAGATTGCGCAGCGATGAGCCGTCGTTCAGCTCGATAAACGAAAAGTCTTTCGAGTCTCGCCGGGTACGCACCCATCCTTGCACACGCACCGGATCAATCGGCGCGGCGCTCTGCAATGCGTTCTTAATGGGAGTTGGAGAAAGTTGCGTCATTTACATCGAAAGGTTCCTCGACTTCGCTCGGAATGACAAGTGACCAGACGTTGCGGAAGCGTGCGTGCGACAAGCCCGCGAGCTACTCTACCGCGTAGACAAATCCGTCTGCGCTGCCGAAGTAAACGACGCCATTCACGACGAGTGGCGATGAGTAAATTCCACCGATGCGAATTTGCTGATCATTGGCCAGGAGCGGCGCTTCACGCCAGTTGGAATGAAAAAGAAAGGGCTCATTGAACTTTCGATCACCGGTAAGCACCCAAGCGTTGTTTTGCATGGACTTCTCGACCTGATAATCCCACAGCAACTCTCCCGTTTTCGCATCGCGCGCTTCCAACGTCCCGTTCAGCACGCCGATGAAGACGACGTCGGCAGCGACCGCCGGCGACGAAAACATGTACGCTTCACCCTGCTGACGGATGATGGACTTGCCACTGTTTGCATCAACAACGTGGTACAAACTGGAGTCGGATGTGGCAAAGAACACTTTCCCATCAGCAACCGCCGGCGACGTAATCACCCAGCTCAGGTCATTGAAAAATCTCCATTTCTCTTTGCCACTTGCCGCATCGAGTGCATACAGATTCGAATCACGACAGCCGGTATAAACCGTTCCGTTCACCACCGCGGGTGAAGATTGGAACCCGACCTGATTGTGGATCATCGGGTCTTCGCCTCCGTGAAAACGCCATTTTTCTTTTCCTGTCGCGGCGTCAACTGCGTAGAAATAACTGTCCCAGCTTCCGAAAAACAAAACGCCATCCGCGAACGCGGGTGAGGCGTGCACAACATCTCCGGTTTTGAATTTCCAACGCAGGTCGCCCGTGGCCGAATCCAGCGCGTAAACGTTTCCGTCGCCGCTGCCAAAATAAACAGTGCCATTTGTGGCTACGGGACTTGAAAGAAAAACGTCAAACGGATCGGCGATGGTCTGATTTTTCGGTTGCCATCCATGCACTCCTTTCGCTTCGAACCGGCGCTCCCCGTCTGTGGTGAACTTCCATTTCAACGCGCCGGTTTTCGCGTTCAGGGCGTAAAACTTTCCGTCGTAACTGCCGATGTAAACCGTGTCGTTCGCGATGGCCGGCGTAGCTGGTGCCGGTCCGTTCGTCGCCCGTTTCCAAAGTTGACGGCCGGTCGCGGCATCGAGTGCGTAGACATTTCCGTCGTCTCCTCCGAAGTAGATCACGTTATCTTTGAACACCGGCGACGACATCACGCGATCGCCGGTTGGAAATTTCCATTTCACGCGATGGAATTGTCGCGGAGCCGGTCCTGCATATGTCCCCGAGTGCATTGGATCGCCGCGAAACATTGATTGCGCGTCGATCGTCGTCGCTGCGCAAAACATGGCCAACAAAACGACAATCGCTGAAATGTTGTTTGTCATTTTGCGCGCACTAAAACTAGCGGCGTTTCAATCGCTCCCTGGTGAATTGCGCCCGTAAGCTTTCCATCTCGCAGTCGCCCTTCGAAGGTGAATCCCGTCTCGTGCGAATCCACGGTCACCAGATCGCCTTCCTGAGTGACAAGATCCACTGGCAGAACGTTCTGTTTTCGCCCGACAATCACAAAGTCCGCCGTCGCACCATCCGGATGATTCGCAAACTTGATCAACACATGACGGGGGTAACCAAGCATTATGTAATCGCCTTTCCATTCTCCTTCGATCTCCTTTGCCACTGGCGTGTTCCGCAGCGGATATTCAACCTGTG
This sequence comes from Candidatus Udaeobacter sp., assembly GCA_036502745.1. Lineage (GTDB taxonomy): Bacteria > Verrucomicrobiota > Verrucomicrobiia > Chthoniobacterales > UBA10450 > Udaeobacter. The sequence goes on along the minus strand of DASXYB010000088.1, from coordinate 3,996 downwards.
GTGGTCCCGTTTTTTGCAGCGATGCCGGTGCGCGATTTCCTCCTTGCTCAAAATTGCCGACCAATTTGTTGTTCGCATCGATCCGCAAGTTCAATTGAATCCCGAGCGCGCCTTTCACTGCGAAATTTACATCGGGCGGTTGCACCCTGATGTCCGTGAGCGGCACGCCTTTCAATCCGAGCCCAGGGATGATGATCGATCCGACCCAGCCGCCATTTTCCTGCGTAAGGTCGACAATGATGTTTAACTCATCATCGGGAATATGCGCAGTGCCCTCCCAGCGTCCGCTGATTGCGTCTTCAGCCAGACAGGGCAACGCCGCACCGATGATCAGGGTCACGATCAACCGCGCGCGCGCGCCAACCGCAATCATCAGCTGAGCGGCAGCCAACTGCCCGGTTGCGCCGGCGCTTTTACGCCATTGAAACTCAAGTAGGTGTATTCCTGGAGGAAACGCTCGTAGTCATCGAGCAGCCGCATCGCGTCGTTAGGCTTGAGGCGATCGGTCTTAATCGCCGCATCGACTTGCGCTTTGAGCAGGCGCATCAGCTCAAGTTTATCCCACTGCGTCATTGCGAGCACTTCGCCAATTGTGCTGCCCTCGATTACTTCCTCAATGTACCAGCCTGATTCTTCATCTGGATCGAGGAAAACGTGTACCTCCGTGACCCGCCCAAACAGATTATGCAGATCACCCATGATGTCCTGGTAAGCGCCCACCATGAAGAGGCCGAGGTAATAAATTTCCCCAGGATGAATCCGGTGCAGCGGCAGCGTTTCTTTTACGTCCTGCAAATCAACAAACTTGCAGACTCTTCCGTCTGAATCGCAGGTGATATCGACGATGGTGCCGTTGCGATCGGGTGGCGTGGTCAGCCGATGGATCGGCATGATCGGGAACAATTGGCCAAGCGCCCAATGATCGAGCAGCGATTGGAACACGGAAAAATTGCAGATGTACTGATCGCCGAGCGTTGTTTCCAACTGCTTCACTTCGTCCGGCACATAACGCAAGCCGCGATGCATGTTCACGATTTGATGGGCGACCTGCCAGTAAACCGTGTCGATCTTCGCCTTTGATTCGAGATCGAGCAGACCGAGATCGAATGTTTGCTGCGATTCTTCCTTGATTTGCTTGATGTCGTGCAGACTCTCGAGACGATTTCCACGTTTCAACCGCTGTTTCACGTCAAGGATGTCGGCTACCAGTTTGTGGTCCTTTTCGCTTGCTTCGACCTTGAGCTTGGGCGCAGTTTTTTCGATCGAACTAAACGCTTCGACCACCAGCACAGAATGATGCGCAACCGTGGCGCGCCCGCTCTCGCTCACAATCGCCGGATGCGCGACACCTTCGGAGTCGCAAACGTCGATGATGTTCCAGACGACGTCGTTCGCGTATTCCTGAAGCGAATAATTGGTCGAGCTGTCAAAATCGCTGCGCGATCCGTCGTAATCGACACCGAGCCCACCGCCGACGTCGAGATAACCAAGCTCGTGTCCAAGTTTCGACAGCTTTGCGTAATACCGCGCGCCTTCGCGCACTGCGCGCTTGATTGTCGAAATGTCTGGCACCTGCGATCCGACGTGGAAATGGACAAGTTTCAGGCAGTGCGCCAGCCCGGCGTCCTTTAACATCTGACTCGCAGCGACCAAATTCGTCGTGTCGAGGCCAAACTTCGCATTCTCGCCGCCGCTCGGCGACCATTTGCCGGAGCCTTTGCTGTATAAACGAGCACGAATTCCAATCCAAGGCTCGACTCCGACCTCTTTCGACGCGCGGATGATTTGCTCAACCTCTTCCAGCTTCTCTGCGACGATGACGACGGGTTTGCCTAGTTTCCGACCGAGTAACGCAAGTCGAATGAAAGCAGGATCCTTGTAGCCATTGCAGATAATCAAAGTCTCGGCGCCTTTCTGCATCGCAAGCGCGGCGACCAGCTCTGGCTTGCTGCCCGCTTCGAGCCCAAAATGAAATTGTTCGCCTGCATCGACGATCTCTTCGACGACTTCGCGCAATTGGTTGACCTTGATCGGAAAAACACCGCGATACTGATTTTTATAGCCGAACTCAGCGATCGCACTTTGAAATGCGCGATTGATTGATTCGACCCGGTGACGGAGCAAATCCTGGAACCGAATCAACAACGGAAAACCGAGGTTTCTGGCACGCGCTTCATTGACGACTTCCAGCAAATCGATGGAACCGCCATCGTTCTTCAACGGCCGCGCTTCGACGTTGCCGGAGGTGTTGACCGTAAAATAACCCTCCCCCCATCCTTCCACGTTGTATGTGGCGATGGCTGATTCAATATCCCACTCTGATTTCATCGTCGTTGTGCCGCGCAATTCACCAATCGTAATGCGCATATTAATCAGCGTGCAAAACATTCAAGCTCCTAGCACGAAAATCTTCGTCTAACGCGAATAATACGTGTGATAGATGAACGACGTCCGGTGCACAGCTTGTGTTTCCTTTTGGTCAACGTACTGTTTCCGCGATGAACAAGACGGTAATCGAGGTGCAAGTGCGGGCAGTTTTACCGACGAGCGGCGGGTGCGCGGTTTTCCTTGGCAACAATGAGAAAGTTTTCATCATCTACGTCGATCAAACCGTCGGCAGCGCCATCACAATGTTCATGCGTCACATCAACAAAGAGCGTCCTCTCACTCACGATTTGATGGCGCATTTACTCGCGGCAGTCGGGGCAAAAGTCGAGCGCGTGGTCATCAACGATCTGAAGAACGCAACTTACTACGCGCGCGCGATTATTCAGGTTGAGAACGAGTTGCAGCAAAAAAAGATTATCGAGTTAGACGGGCGACCGAGCGATTGCATCGCGATGGCTACGCAGCAGAAGGCGCCCATTTACGTTAGCCAGGATGTGTGGGACGAAGTGGATGATATGAGCGATGTCCTGCGCAAAATGGAGGAAGAGGGACTAAAGACGGACCCTGAAGCCGAAGAGTAGCGCGATCAGCGATCGCAATCGTTAAATCGTTGAAGGGTTAGAGCGTTAAAGCGGCGTTCGGAGAGAAGCCGAGAAATCCCGCAACGGAACGCAAATGTATTCCACGGGATTCTTCCGCTCCACTGCGCTTCGCTCAGGATGACGTTCTTTGGCGCCCGCTCCAACGGTTCGACGCTTTCAACGCCGCGTTAGCCCAACAGATCGCCATAGCGACTATCTGCCAGTTGGAGACAGCGCTCTAGAATTTCCGATGAGGTGTTGAGCTTCAATGTCTGCTCGACTAGTTCGCGGCATTCGGAAATGGTCAGACTTTGTACGGCGCGCTTGACTCGCGGCACCAGTGTCGCTGATGCGCTGAGTTCGTCTACTCCGAGACCTAATAACAGCGGCACCAGCGCGACGTCACCCGCCATCTCACCACAAACGCCAACCCAGATATTGTTCGCGTGCGCCGCGTCAGCAACCATCTTCAGCAAACGAAGTATTGCCGGATGCGTCGGTTCATAAAGATACGCGACCTTTTCATTTACCCTATCAACTGCAAGCGCATACTGAATGAGGTCGTTTGTTCCAATGCTTAAGAAATCGACCTCGCCTGCAAGCGCGTTTGCACAAATGGCAGCACTTGGGATCTCGACCATCGCGCCAACTTCCACTCTTTCGGCTATCTCGATTTTTGAGTTGCGTAACTGCTGTTTACATTCCTCGAGCACGGCTATCGCTCGGCGTAGCTCCTCCAAGCCAGAGATCATCGGAAACATGACCTTTACATTGCCCACGGTGCTGGCGCGGAGAATGGCGCGCAGTTGCGTTTTGAACATGTCCTGATTCTCAAGACAAAACCGGATCGCGCGCCATCCCAGGAAAGGGTTCAATTCATCGCCGATGTCCGCTGCACCAGTAGCCAGTTTATCGCCGCCCAAATCAAAAGTTCGAATGATTAGAGGATTCGGATGTACGTGCTCGGCGACCTTTCGGTAGGTTTCGAACTGGTCGCCCTCGCTTGGTAGAGTTTCGCGGTTCAAAT
>DASXYB010000087.1:0-3856 GCA_036502745.1 Candidatus Udaeobacter sp. | reverse complement strand
CCCGGGCGATGCGATCCTCATCCCTCCCGGCGCGTGGCACACGATCACGGCTACAGAGCCGCTACGCTTTCTCTGCTGCTGCGCACCACCGTATGCCAATGAGGATACGTATTTTGAATGACCCATAGGTCGACGGTCTCGGTCGGCAGCAATTCAATACATCATAAGCCGCTTTTGATGCATGAGATGCACCCGCTGTAGGGGCGGCTGTGTCAGCCGGAAAAATCTGTAAAGCAGCCGTGTCTACTGCGCAACCCTGGTAACAGTCTCTGACTCTCGTCGTCACCACGACGGATAGACGATCGTTGTCGTGACCCTTCAACGTCGCGTCGTTTATTGCAAGTTGCGATGAAACTCCTGGACCGACTCTCTGACGGTCCCAACCTGTGGAAACAACCGAAGTTCAGGGGCTGTCCTCTTTCTCAGTTCCTCCGCGTGAGATTCAATCATTTCCAACGAAGGATTTTCTTTCGCAATCCATTGTTCAGCCTGTTTTACGTCTTCATCACTGATCAGCTCGCTCTGCGTCACCGATAGCGCGATCGCTTGTCGTTCCGCAGGGGTGATCTCCCCCCGTTGCTTTAGCTTGCCGACAAATGCGAGTGCCTCTGCGTCGGTCATCGGCTGACGCGTAAAGAAAGGGCGGGCGACAGCTCTGGCTTCTGGAACGGTCAGTGTTCTTTGACTAATCTCGTTAAAAACTCCAGTGGCAATCTCAGGGCGAAGAAGAGTTTTCCAAAAACGTAGTGCTTGAGGCGTTCCAGAAGGCTGCGCGATCTTGCATTCTGCTGGCATACTCGTGTTCAGATGCGTCCAGCGAGGTCCAAATGACCAGACGGCTAAGAACAATGTTTTTGCTTTACCCTCTTCAACTCCGCTGCAGCGCATTGCATTATAAAACATGTGATGAACATCCTCCCAGGACTGCATCTGGGCGCAACAGCCAGCATCGTGAACTACCGCCGCTTCACGATACAGTCCTTCGAAGGGTCCGCCGGTAACGCTCCAAAATGGCATCGGGATCGATGCTCCATCAGTGATGAGATTTGTGGGAGCTTCCCACCGCCGTCCACTTGGTTCGACATAGGTAAACTCGTGGAGCAACGAAAACCGACGTCCATCCGGAGGGACAAAGTCTTGTAGCGCCAGTGGTCGATTCAAATACGAGCCCCACTGCTCAGGTTGCTTAGTCGAACCACCTTTTGAACAGGACAGCATCGCGATAGCAAAGGCCGTAAGGACCAATCTGTTGATCATGGTTCTTCTTTGAACGATTTATCGAGAACGCCGCTCACTCAGTGGGAACGATTCGCTCATGTTTTCTCTGTAAATTATTTGCGATTTGAGCGAATTGAGCAAGCGCGGCTTGAAGGTCTTCGACAACGGAGATCGCGGGAGCGGACGACATGGCCGGGAAACCCAAAGGGTGAGCGAATAAAGAATTCCTGAATCAATTTCAGCCGCGATGTTGGTTCGGGTTTATAGCCCTTCTATTGCAGCGATCAATCATGCATCATAAGCCGCTTATGATGCATGAGATCAGCAGATGTAGTAGCCGAAGCAGAGGCACGCGAGCGGTGACGGACGAAGGCCGCAGTATGCGCAGGACGATGCGTATCTGGAATAACCGGTAGGTCGACGGTTTCGGCCGACAGCAGTTCAATCCATCATAAGCCGCTTACGATGCATGAGATTAACAGCAGTCTCGTGCGCCGTCGTCACTGCGGCCCATTTAGCTCTCAACTCCTTGTCACGCCATCTTGCTTGCCATGCCGTAGTCGGATGATGGCACGTCACGCCGTAGCCTTGGCGTAGGCGGATGAACTATCTCCTACACCTAGATGCGACTGATCAAAACCGTTTTGCGAAATGGCTAACAAGGGTGGAATGCTAAATGTTTAGATCCTGTGGAAGCGCGGGAGGGCATTTTAGGATCGACATGCGCGAGGGAATTTGGCAAGCACGGGTCACGATGAACAGAGCCATGCTGGCGATCTTAGCGGCGCTGCCCGCGTCAATAGCACTGGCAGAGGACTTCAAGACGATTAACGGAAAAGAATACAAAAACGCTTCGGTCAGCCGCGTCGAACCGGACGGCATTGTTTTGAAAGGCAAATCAGGGATTGCAAAAGTCTATTTCATTGAACTACCTAAAAACGTTCAGGAACGCTTCCATCATGATTCCGCGCAAGGTGCGCATTCCACCGGCAACGAACCGGCAACGGCGGCACAGCAAGATGCACCGTTCGCTGAGGATCGTCTTGGCGGAACCGCTGACCAATTTGCCGCTCGGTACGGTCCTCCACAAGATTCGCCGGTTCTGGATAAAAATTTCCCGCTTTTGGAGGGAGCGACCCACCACACCTACGAATTTGAAGGCTGGAAGATCCGAGCGGCGTTTGTCGCACCGGATGGGCGAGCCCTTCGAATGGAGTACTCGAAAATTATCAAGGCCGGCGTCAGCCCAACAGTACAGGATTACGAACTGCAGGCGATCATGAACGCGAACACGCTCGCCGGAACGACTTGGAAACAGATTGCCTACAACAATCCCGATTCTCCCAACAAGGGGCTGAACAAGATGGTCGAGGCATATTTTGGCGACGCATTCGGACAAAAGATGTGGCAACGCAGCGACGGCGCAATCCTTTGGTTACGCAGCAACATGATTGTCCGCTTGGAGCTCCCTGCAGCACACGAACACGACATGAAACTCAAAGCGGAAAAGGAACAAAAAGCTAGAGAGTCGGTTCCACAGTTCTAGCGAATGTTAACTGTTGAGGGCGTGTTGCCCAAAGGCTTGGTTAGGCGGCATTAGGCTGTAAACCGTGTTTAGATTATTGAGCCCGCAGAGCGTTCTAGTTGGATTGAGCGGGGCCGATGATTCAGCGGTGCAGCAAAGTCGGCATCTTAGCCCGAAGGATTAATGAAAACAGTGCCGCGGCCGCACTTTTCTTGGGATTTTGATTGGCTAGGAGGATGCGCACGTTCTGGATCGCTGCAATCAGGTAATCCTGAATTTGTTGTCGCCAGAGCCGTCGCCAGCGTGCGCGTTTGAAGTGATGATTGTTAGCGGCATCGGCAAAACTAACTTCTATCAGGTGTTGGCGCCGTTTGCGATTACGACGCGCGGCGACGCTGTGAGCCTGAGCGCGCGCTACATTTAGTGCCTCTTGGTTTTCATGCCTTTGCACTGTGCGTCCATGGTGCGAGCGAGTGCATTGTGCGCGCAATGCACAAGCGGCACACACTCTAGCGGGAGCTTTGTATTCGAGCGTGCGACGAACAGGATGGACTCGTCGCGGCTTAAGGATCTGCCCAGCCGGACAACGATAGATGTTCTGCACTGGATCGTAGGTAAAAGCTTCATCGCCGAAGATGCCTTCTTTGCGTCCCGTGTTAGCTGTGTTGCGGGTCGCTTCTCCCATGTGTGTCGCGATCCCGCGCGCCTGACACGCCACGTAATTTTCGTTGGTGCCATACTTGTGATCGGCCACCACGGTGCGCACTGAGCAGCGCGTGTTCTTCTCGTGCTGATCAATCAATTCCATGAGCTTCTTGTTTTCTGCGATGGTCCCAGGCGTTGTCTCCATCGCGGTAATGACTCCCTTCTGATCATCGACCACACGGTGGTGATGGTAACGGGGACGCGATTCGCTGCTGCCTTTGCGTACGCAGGCCGCATCCGGATCACTCTGGCTCATCAATCGATCATTGACCGCTTGATAATTTCCCGGCGTACTAGTTGCTTCCAATTTGCTTTCCGTCGCTTGATAGGCGCGCTTCAAAGCAGCAATCAATTGTGGTGGCCCTTTGATTACCGACTCCTTTGAAGCATTGGCATCGATGAGGCTCG
>DASXYB010000086.1:0-4448 GCA_036502745.1 Candidatus Udaeobacter sp. | reverse complement strand
TCGCGGCCAAATGCACGCAGTGCCGGAGTCTTGACGTCTTTCTTTGCTGGCTCGCCTTCCTGTTCTGCTTCGGTCGGCGTGAAATTCGGATCGAGCTCCTTCAAGATTTCGTTGCGCGTACGTTCAATATCGAGTTCCAGGGTCTTCAATACTCTGGCAGCAACCCCCTCACCTTCGCGCAACAACCCCAGTAAAATATGCTCCGTGCCCACATAAGAATGATTGAGCGCCTTCGCCTCTTTGCCAGCAAGCGCCAGCACTTTCTTGACGCGCGGCGTATACGGCACGTTGCCGACCATCTTTGTCTCAGGCCCGGACCCGACTTGCTTCTCTACTTCCATCCGCACCGTCTCGAGATCGAGCCCCATCTTTTGCAACACATTTACTGCCACGCCCTGGCCGAGCTTGATCAGCCCGAGAAGCAAATGCTCGGTGCCCACGTAGTTGTGGTTAAACCGGTCGGCTTCCTTGCGAGCAAGCGCCAAGACCTGTTGAGCTCGCGGTGTGAAATTATTCATTAATTGATGGTGCGTCCGTCAAGCCATTGCCTGAGTCTTTCACCATCTTACTAATATCAGGTTTGGGGAAAACTTTCAAACGGTCGCGGATGATTTGGGCCCGCAGATAGTCGCGCTCTTCAGCATTTAACTTCTGTTGCGAGTTCTTTTGCAGATGCGCCGGCTGTGTTTCGATGAACAATTCGTCGATTTGCAGACGGTGATGTTCCGGAAATGCGCCGAGGTCCAAGCCAAGCTTGATAACCGACAGGAGATTGAGCGCTTCCTTGGATGGCATTGCATGCGCGTAAGTGAGAACGCCATAGGCGCGACCAATCTGATCGCAAAGCGTGCTTGGTTTTCTTTGGAGCAAAGTCTGACGTGCGTCGTGTTCCTTATCAATAATCGTCTCGATGACTTTGGTTAGACGATTGATGATGTCCTCTTCTTTTTCACCGAGCGTAGTCTGATTAGAAATTTGAAAAAGATTACCCATCGCTTCGGTGCCTTCGCCGTAAAGCCCGCGTACCGCGAGCCCGATCTTGCTGACCGCCTGGATGACCTGGTTGATCAGCTCGCTCAGAACGAGCCCGGGCAGATGCAGCATGGCAGAAGCACGCATGCCGGTGCCAACGTTGGTAGGGCAAGCGGTCAAATATCCAAGTCTTGGATCGAAGGCGAAGTCGAGTTTGCTTTCAAGCGCGGTGTCGATCTTATCCACGAGTTTAAATGCCTGTTTCAACTGAAGACCGGAACGAATGGATTGCATCCGGAGATGATCTTCTTCGTTAATCATCACACTGAGCGTTTGGCGCCGATTCACCACAACCGCGCTGCCAGCGCCCTTAGCGGCATGCTCACGACTGATCAGGTGGCGTTCGACCAGCACCTGTTTGTCCAATGCTGCCAAATCTTGGAGGCCTTCAGCAAACGAGTCCTGCATCTCAGGAAGCGCTTCGACGCGCGCCAGGACTTGTTCGAGGATTGACGTGCGTTCCGCTTTTTTTGCCCATCCGGGAAAAGCACGATTTCGCAGGTTCCGCGCGAGGCGGACGCGGCTGCTGATTACAACCTGGTGATGCGGCCCTTCACCCCGCAGCCATTCTCCCGCAGTAGAAAGCATGCTTGAAAATTTCATGCTGTATTCGAAAGGTCGGTTTCGAGCTGTTTGATTTCATCGCGCAACGAGGCAGCGCTCTCGTAGTTTTCGTCAGCAACAGCTTTGTGTAGGTTTTCGTTGAGCTCGCGCATTCGTTGGTTCAGTGCCATCGCGCGCTGCGCGCGTTCCGGCAATTTTCCGACGTGCTCGGTTCCTTTGTGCATCGCCTTTAACAGTGAACCCAAACCTTCGGCGAAGGTCCCGTAGCATTCGCTACAACCGAGGCGACCTGTTTTTTTGAAGTCGGCCTGACTAAAGCCGCACACGGCACATTTCTTCGCCGGCGCTCCTTTTTCAATTTCTTCGGCTGCCCCGATGCCGAGCAGCAAATCAGCAAGCGCAAAACTGGTCGGATCCTGAACACCTTTCTCTTTCGAGCAAGCTTCGCACAAGTTTACCTTGTGCATCTTACCCTCGAGGATCTGGGTCAGGAACACCGTTGCGTCATTACATTTGCAAACGTCGCACAACATTTCTGTTAATTAGACCGTGATCTGCCGCAAACATTCAACGCAATATACATGGTCCGGGCATCGTCTCGCTCCGGCGATCCTCGTGCTTTAATCGAAAATTGCCGTGCCAGTCTTCTGTGTCATTTCGCGGAACCGAGCGATGATGCGTGTTGTGATCGAACCGGGTTTTCCGTTTCCGATAATTCGGCCATCGGCTTTAACGACTGGAACGATCTCGGCCGCAGTTCCCGTGAGGAAGCATTCGTCGGCGACGAAAATGTCGTGCCGCGTGAAATCTGCCTCGATTACTTTTAGGTCAAACTCGCCAGCAATATCAAACACCACCGATCTCGTGATTCCCTGCAAGGCGCCGGCGGTGATCGGGGGCGTGAAGATCCGGCCGTGCTTGATGATAAAGACGTTATCGGCAGTGCATTCCGCGACGTTTCCTGCGTCGTTCAACATCAACGCTTCATCAGCGCTAGCAAGGTTCGCTTCGATGCGAGCCATTACGTTGTTCAAATAGTTCAACGATTTAACCGCTGGATTGAGAGATGCAGGATTACTGCGGCGCGTCGCGACAGTAACAATGCTGAGTCCTTTTCTGTAAAAATCTTCGTGATAAAGAGCGATCGTCGCCACAATAATTATTACGCTTGGATTTTTGCACTGCTCCGGATTCAAACCCAGATTGCCAACTCCGCGTGTGACGACCAAACGAATGTAACCGTCGCGCAAATGATTCTGCCGGATCGTTTCAAGCAACGCGTCCGTCATTTCCTGCCGCCCCATGGGAATATCGAGACAAATCGAACGCGCTGAATTCCAAAGGCGCTCCAAGTGTTGTTCCAGGCGAAAAACGCGGCCGTTGTAAAAACGAATGCCCTCAAAAATTCCATCGCCATAGAGCAAACCATGATCGAACACCGAAACCTTGGCGTTTGCTTCCGAATAGAATTTGCCGTCGATGTAAATCTTTGCTTCCCTGACGCCGGTACTCGGACGGGGCCGACTTTCTATTGCAGGTTCAATCGTTTCCTTGGTCGCACGCACGTGAGTCTTTGGTTCATCCAACACCGTCGCATCAGTGGTTTTCATGCTAATAACAAAACCTCAAATGTTTATACGCGCAATTCAAACCGCAAAGTCGGCGGCGTAAATGGAATTATTGAAGTGTTCCATCCACAATGTGCAACTCTCGATCGCCACGAGCCGCCAGACGGGTGTCGTGCGTGACCACTAGAAGAGTCTTGTTGCGATCGCGCGCGAGATTTAGCAGCAGATCCATGATCGAGTCGCCCGTTTTAGAATCAAGATTTCCCGTCGGCTCATCGGCAAAAATAATGTCGGGATTGTTTGTTAATGCTCGCGCAATGGCCACGCGCTGCTGCTCTCCACCAGACAATTCTGCGGGCAGATGATGGATGCGATCAGCCAGCCCAACTGCCGCCAAACTCTCCTGAGCTTCATCTTTGGTCGTGCGACGTCCAATCATTGCTGGCAGCAGAACATTTTCGAGTGCGGTCAATTCGTGCAGCAAAAAATAGCCCTGAAATACAAAACCCATTTTTTCGTTCCGCAGACGCGCTTCCGCGGACGAGCTGCCGGTATAAAGCTCGCGTCCTTCGAATTTCACGGTTCCTGATTCCGGACGTTCCAGTCCGGCCAATGTGTAGAGCAGCGTCGTCTTGCCCGCGCCGGACGCTCCGGAAAGAAAAACCGTTTCGTTATGGGCGATCTCCATTGATATCCCGCGCAACACTTCAATTCGTCGCGCGCCCATCCGAAATGATTTAGAAATATCGCGAGCGATCAGTTGTGGCTGCTGCACAAGCGAGTATCTCCCGTGAATTTGTTCTGGTGCAAGAGCGCGATGACAAAAAGCTGCCGTCGGGCGGTACGTTGCCAGATTGCTTTTCTGCAGAAGAAGGTAGCGGCGATTGACTCAATCGCTGAGGCGGTTCAGGTGAACCGCCCCTACCAGTTTCCTCTAGATAGCGAGTCCGTAGGTGGCTGCACCGACGATTGGATTCCGACCAGCCTCACCAAGGAGGATGTGAGCCGATTGATCACAGAGGTGGTTTAGAGCGGTCCCCGCACGGCTTCCCAAGAAAAAGCCGCCGTCGAAATGATTCGCGGCGGCTTTCTGCGAAATGGTCGGGTTCGTTCGCGCTATGACATGCCTAGCGATTGAAGTGTTGGCTGATCGACAGTGGATGTGGTGTAAAGCCCGTGATCGCGCTGATAATCCGCGATCGCGCCACGCGTCAGCGGCCCAATAAGACCATCCACTTCTCCGTGGTAATAACCTTGTTGCTGAAGCGCTGACTGCACATTCGC
>DASXYB010000085.1:0-7689 GCA_036502745.1 Candidatus Udaeobacter sp. | reverse complement strand
CACAAATTTCACTTGATGGCACCGTTGACCGGCTATTGGTGGACATGACCGGCGCGAGCCAATTAGTAGCCGATAGACTGCAAGCGAAAACAGCCGAAATTTCCATCACTGGCGCTGGCGACGCGGAGATTGCAGTCACCGATACGCTGAGTGCTGTGATCACCGGTGCCGGCAAAGTCACTTATTCTGGCAACCCGCCGACGATCAAAAAGCAGATCACTGGCGCTGGAACAATTCGCCACAAAGACTAGGCGCTCGCCTTCTAGGGCGCTCTGTCCATCGGACCTCAGACGCTTGGCACAAGCGCCTCTACAATACATCTTCAACGATTCAAATGAAGCGACCGTTGGGCATTCGCATTTTGAGCTGGTTCGCGGCGCTCGCAGCGGCAGGAATGTTTGTCTCGATCGCGCTGGCGTTTCTCGACATCGGGCCGCACCTCATGGGCGGCGAGAAAGTGACTCGCTTAGAATGGTTGCACATCGCCGCCCCGCTCGTCGCGGTGATCGGCTGCCTGATGGCTTCGATCGCGTATGGGCTCGCCGCGCGGAAAGCCTGGCCGCGCCATTTAGCGATAGCAATATTTGTGCTGATTATCAGCTATGCGTCCGCGCTCGGCGCAGTCAATGTGCTTCGGCACACAATTATGTGGCGTGCCATTGTTAACGCCTCTTTGTTTGGTTGTGCGAGTGCCTGGTACTTCTACTTCAAACGAAACGTCGCTGATTATTTTCGCGAACTCGAAAGGAGATAAGCTCGGTCATCCGAGGAACATTTTTCCTATTGCACTGTTGGGGCCGGAGTGCGAGATGCAGAAACCTGAGGTGATAAAATGATAAAGCGAACATTGCTTTTCGGTTTCGCATTTCTGCTTGTGGTCAGTCTGACCCATGGCAGTGACGAAAGGTCAATCAGAGATCTGGCTAAAGCTCTCACGGGACTTTCGGCGGATGTCGATCCAGCCGAAGCACAGGCATTGTCTTACACTGCGCATACGACCGCGCGTCGACTCAAGAAAGAATATCGTGTCGCTCTCAACCCGGAGTTTACAGTGTTCTTGTACAATGTCGGGTTACGAAAGCGCGGTTGGTGTGGGCACTGGGCCCAGGACATCGGAACTGAGTTGATAAAACTCGAGCCCAAGACGCTCGTTCTCCACTGGGGTGAAGCGTATCCTAACACAACGAGCGAAAACAACGCACTAGTCGTGACTGCGCGTAATCAGCGGTTCGAAGATGGGATCCTCATCGATGGCTGGCGTAGGGCCGGTCGATTATTCTGGTGTCCGGTGATAAAAGACGACGAGTACGAAAAGGAACAACATTACGGCCATTCCGGCATCACCATGTGGAGAGAAAACATGAAATGGAGCGCGTGGCTGCAGTCTTATCAAACGGCCGAGGAGAAGCCGAAAGCAGCCAGCGCGTCTCGCTGAACGCATTCGACTCGGACTTGTCAGGAGGCACAGCCCTGTCACTTGAAAATTGGCGTTTCACATTGACGCCATGCACATTTCGAAAGTGCAAGAGGTGAATGTTCAGACTGAGAAGGCCGGGCAGTATAACCCGGCTACTGAAGAGACGGCTTGGAGCCGGATAAAGAAGGCGCTCGGCCCAATCGGGGTCGTGGGTGTCGTTATCGCAAAATTTTTGGCGAAATTCAAATTCGTCCTGCCCATCCTGTTGAAATCCGGCGGCACGATGCTGCTGATGGTCGTGGTTTACATGCAACTCTGGGGATGGCAGTTCGCGCTTGGTTTTGTTCTCCTCTTGCTCGTCCACGAAACAGGCCATTTGATTGTCGCCAGAAAGTTTGGACTCAAGGTCGGTGCGCCTGTTTTTATTCCGTTTATGGGCGCGTTCATTGCGCTTAAAGAAGCTCCGCGCAACGCCTGGATGGAAGCCTGTGTAGGTATCGGTGGTCCGTTGCTGGGAAGCCTCGGTGCGTTGGCTTGCAACGCGTTGGGCGAATTCTTCGACGCGCCGATTTTCATCGCGCTCGCGTGGTTCGGATATTTTCTGAATCTGTTTAACCTCACGCCGGTGGGCATGCTCGACGGCGGACGCATCGTTACAGCATTATCTCGCTGGTTATGGTTGCCCGGCTTTGCATTGCTCATTTGGTTCGGATGGAAATATCCAAACTTCATTATCTGGCTAATTATCCTTCTGTCGTTGCCGAGGGTGTATTCGCTCTTCCGTAAAAGGACCGAAGAAGAACAGCGCTATTTCGAAGTCACACCGTCGCAGCGTTGGATAATGTCAGTACTCTACTTTGGACTGATTGCGGTTTTGCTATTCGGCATGCACGTGGCACAGCAGGATTTAAACAAATACGGCGTTCGCTCTCATGGCCACGGGCACGATGCCATCGTTCAATAATCAAGCCGCTGTTACCGCGAAGACTTTTTGAGGTTCAAGCCCTATTCTCTGGACGATCGAGACGAAACGTTTGTCCGAACGCAGCGGCGCGAATTCGGGAGCGATACCGATGAAGTGCAATGACGAGGAATGTTCCTCGTATGCACGTTGCAATTCGCGCATCGCGTCCTCATCTTCGTTTAACACCACGTGCACATGCGCGATCGCATCCCCTGGCGTATAACCTCCGCGACTTGCGCAAGCGGCCTTGAGAACATCCCTCGCTTGCTCCCGACGGTTCATCTTCGCGTACGTGATCGCAAGACCAAACGGCACTCGCCCACTGACATCTTGCGACTTTTTGTAAAGGGCGATCGCGTCATCGAAGCGTCCCATTTCACGGTAAAGAGCCGCCAGCAGCGGTTCACTATAAAGAAACGTCGGATCAAGCTGCAGCGAGCGCTCGCCAGCGGCCATCGCTTCATCGATCAATCCGAAGTATCGATAGATTTCGCAGGCGAAATTACTCACCCACAGGGAGGCGGGATCAATTTTGGCCGTACGGCTTAGATAGGTGAGGGTTTTCTCGCGCTCGCCGATCGCGGCGTAAAATGCGGCGATGAAATAATTTGACGTCGTAGAATTAGAATCGATTTCCAACGCGCGCAGGTATTCGGATTCGGCGCCGCGCAAGTCCCAATCGAGGATCCGTTTGGTTTCCGCCAAATAAACATGCGCCTCGGCTTCGCCGTAGTCGATATTGATCGCATTCACCGCGGCCTGGCGGACGTTAGAATAAGCCTCGATCGGTTTTACGTGAGCGTCCGCCAGCCAGAGCCACGACTTTGCGATTCCGGTCGACGCGCGCGCGAATCGCGGATCCTTGTCTAGCGCGCGTCCGAAGAACTCCAGGCTCCTCCGCAGCGCTTCCTCAGTGCTTTTGTCGGACAAAAATAAGCCCTGCAAATACAAATCGTAGGCATCTGTGCTGCGAGACCGCAGCGGGGGTGAGATCTCGAGCTTGAGTTTTAGCGCAGCGACGATTGAACACGTGATCTCATCCTGTACAGCGAAGATTCCATGCATCTCGCGCTCGTATGTCTCCGACCAGATGGTGAACCCGTTTCGCGCATCAATCAGCTCCGCAGCGACTCGAACAAGATTGCCGTCACGCCGCACGCTGCCCTCGAGCACGTGATTTACGTTGAGCCTTTGCGCGATCTCCGGCAATTCCGCCTCTTTTCCCCTGAACCAAAACGAAGAGCGCCGTGCCGCTACGCGCAGCCCATCCACTTTTGCCAGCGCTGTCAGTATCTCTTCAGCGACTCCGTCGCTGAAATACGCATGATCCTTCCCCGGACTTAAATCATTGAAAGGCAAAACGGCGATCGATCTCTCCGATGAAGCATTCAACCCGGCAACTTCGACACGGTCTTCCGATGTGCGATTAGGAGTGCGCACAATCCCATACCGCGTGAGGTCGAAAAACCACGATAGCGTGAGCGCCATGGGAAAACCCAGCACGATCAGCACGACGATGAGACGGACCGCCCAAATGGGAATGTCGAATACTGGAAAAACTTGGGCGATGCCTTGAGCCAACGCCCAGCCGCCCACAAGATACGCGACTGCAACGCTATAAACTCTTCTTCGCTTCAGTTCGGCAAAAAAGTTTTTCAGCTTCACAGGTCGATCGGGCTTGGCAGCAAGCCTCGTATTTGCTCCTCGGTTGGCAACGGGAACTTTGAGAGTTGCCACGCAATCTCAGCGGATTGATTACAGCTTAGGCTCGGACGACGCGTCGTTCTCGACTAACTTTTGAAAACGCGGATCGTTGCGGATTGGATCCCATTCCCAGCGATGTTTCAGATCATTAACCGTGATGCTGTAATCGGTGCTATCAACAGCCCCTGGGGTTGCGAGCAGACGCTCGATTAACGCAATAGCCAAATCATTTTCTCCGAGCCGCGCGTAGATGAGCGCGAGATAGCCATTCATGAGTGAACCGTCGACAGCATCTTTCGATTCCGGTTTAAGCTCAACTGCTCGTCGTCCTTCAGCGATGGCATCATTCTTCCGCCCCATCAACGCGTAAAGCCAGCCGAGGCTTGCGTGCCGCTCGGCGCTTTCCGGCGCTTCTTTCACGGCCGCTTCAAAAGCTGGTCTTGCCTGTTCGAACGCTTTTTGCGCATTCGCATTATCTCCCTGCGCAAGATATGTGCAGCCTTCCAGGAAGATTTTCGGCGTCAGTCCGGCAACGCTGTAAGAAGTGTCGTTAACTGAAGATGTATCCAGAGTCTTCTTGGCCGCGGAATAATCACGTTGCAACATGGCTGCGTCCCATCGGGCTGCGGTGACACTGCCGTCTGGATCAACGCCGGCTGGAATTTCATCCAGCATCCAGTTCAGCAGGCGAGTGTCGCCTTTCCATTGAAAACGGCTGTAGCCGTTCTGGATTTTGGCCACGAGCGATGTCGGCGCCAAGGCGCGCATTCGCTCGGCCCAATGCACCGCTTCCGGCCATCGCCGAATGGACGAGTTTGTATACATAAGTTCGCGAGCAGTGTTCGGATTTTGTGGATCGAGCTTCGCAACACGTTCGTAGGCTTCAAGCGCCTCCTGCCATTTACCCTGCCGACGCTCAATGGCCGCGATCAGCCGGCGTGTATCAGCATTGTTCGGCGATAAACGAGACGCGATTTCAAATTGCTCCAGAGCCCTGTCGTAGTCATTGTCCATCCAGTAAATGCACTGGCCGAGCGCAAAATGGCCTTCCGCAAGATTCGGCTGCAGTCGAAGCGCAGTTTCCGCTTCAGCGCGCGCTTTCGTTCTCCAACTGTCCGTCGGTTCGTAGTATCGGAAGACTTCAGCACAAACTGATGCGAGCCGCGCGTGGGCGAGTGCGAAATTCGGATCGAGTTCGATTGCCTGCATGTAAAGCTGCTCGGCGGTCTTATAATCCTCGAGCAGCGTGTCGGGATTTCGCGAAATCTGGTTCGCGCGGAGATAAAAAACGTACGCGTCGGCGTTTTGTGTCGGTTTCGCTGCTGCCTGCGCTTTTTCATCATCGCTAAGAGTTGCGCGAAGCGTATCGGCAATTTCGCTGGCCAATTCTCCCTGCAAGCCGAGCGTGTCAACCAGAGTGCGGTCATAACGATTTGCCCAAATTTGCCGGTTATTTTGAGTATCGATCAGTTGCACATTTACCACCACCCGGTCGCCTTCTTTGCGAACGCTGCCCTCGAGAATGTTAGCCACCGCAAGCTTCCTGCCGATGTCGCGCAGGTTCTGGCCTGCCACATCGCGAAAGCCCATTACCGATGAACGACTGATCACTCGGAGGTCCTTGATCTTCGCCAAACTCGTTAGGATGTCATCCTGAATGCCGTCGGCGAAAAATGCGTTGTCTTTTGCCGGACTGAAGTTCTCGAACGGCAACACCGCGATACTTTTCTCCTCAAGTCGCGACGATGGCTGGTTTTGCCTCCAATAAAACCAGAGGCACAGACCAATGACGGCAATCAACACGACTGTGGCTGCGATCGCCAGGCGAACGCGTCGAAACGTCCGTGGACCGCCGGTTGCCGCGGCATTAGCCGCGCGTTCCAATCGGGCTTGCCGAATTGCTTTCGGCAGTTCGGCATTTCCGATACCGTCTCCGTGAAAATTGACAAGGAACACGGGGACGCCGTGTTTTCCGGCGCATTCTCCCAGGTCATGCAAATAGTGACCCCATTGTCGCGAGTGGGCGAGATCCTCGGCCACTCTTTTGGACAGCAGGATATGGCCCGCATCTCCCCAATCCATCACTCGGCGGGCAAGATTGATTCCAGCACCTGCAATGTTTATTCGGTCATTTACGTCGCGAACTTCATCGATTGGCCCGCTGTGAATACCCATCCGAAGTTTGAGTTGGGGATTTTCTTTCAATTTTTTGCTGATCGCGATCGCACACCGGACCGGCGCTTCGAGACTGTCAAAGAATACGAGTGCCATCCCGTCACCCGAGGGAAGCCGAATTAGCTTGCCTGCTTCTTTGGCACTCCGGACCTGCTCGGTACCGCGCACAATTTCGGTCAGTTGCTCCTGATATTGCCGCTGCTCATCGAGGAGCTGAGTAGAATAAGCGACCAGATCCATAAACAGGATGTGGCCAATTTGTAATCGAACTGACGTTCCGGATTCGGAGGGCATGCTTTGAACCGCAATCTTGCGCGATGTTTTCGATTTCTAAAATCTAATTCCGCGGAAGCAAGCCAACATCAGCCCCGACACTGCTGTGCATGTTGTGCTAAATTTATCGGATGCGGTTTCAGCTCGAATCCAACTTCAAACCTCGCGGCGACCAAGGGCAGGCTATCGCCAAACTGTTGAAGTCTGTCGAGGCAGGAAACCGCCATCAAACGCTGCTAGGTGTGACTGGCTCAGGCAAGACGTTCACCGTCGCCAATGTCATCCAAAAACTAGATAGACCGACGCTGGTCATTTCGCACAACAAAACACTGGCCGCGCAACTTTACTCGGAGTTTAAACAATTCTTTCCAAGTAACGCAGTCGAATACTTCGTTAGTTATTTCGATTATTACCAGCCAGAAGCTTACATCCCGCGCTCCGACACCTACATCGAGAAGGATTCCTCAATTAACGAAGAGATTGAGCGGTTGCGCCTGTCCACCGCAAGCGCGCTACTTACACGACGCGATGTCATCGTGGTGGCAAGCGTCTCTTGTATCTACGGAATTACATCGCCCGAAGATTATGCGCAGATGTTGCTCACTGTGAAATACGGACAGCACATCAGTCGCGAAGCGGTGCTCGGCCGGCTGATCGACATGTTGTACGAGCGCAATGATATGAATTTCACGCGCGGCAGATTCCGAGTACGCGGCGACGTGGTTGAGGTTTATCCCGCGACCGCGGATGAAGAAGGAATTCGCCTGGAATTTTTCGGTGACGAGATTGATGCGATCCGGCGATTTGATCCGCTGACCGGTCACACCCACGAATCGCTAAACGTCATCACATTTTTCCCAGCCAAACAGTTCGTGACGCCGGCGGACAAACTGAATCGTGCACTGCGCACTATTCGTGAAGAGCTTGAGCAACGGATTATCGAACTCGAATCCCAAAACAAACTGCTCGAGGCGCAACGGCTGCGAATGCGCACCGAATACGATTTGGAAATGCTGCAGGAAATGGGTTTCTGCAACGGAATTGAAAATTATTCGCGTCATTTGTCGGCACGGCTTCCTGGCTCCCGGCCTTACACGATCATCGATTTTTTTCCGGACGATTTTCTCACCGTGATCGATGAATCGCACGCCACGAT
>DASXYB010000084.1:0-4222 GCA_036502745.1 Candidatus Udaeobacter sp. | reverse complement strand
TGACTGCGTCCGGTTGCACAACAGGTCGCGACCGTTTTCGCAACCGATGTTTTTTTTTGGCAGGCACGGCGAGTACTGCCGGCTCTTCCGCAGAAGAAACGTCCTCAATTTTTGGAGCCGGTTTTTGACTTGGCGGCATTGAGGCAGTGCTCCGGGTGGGCTCTGTCTTTTTTTCTTCTACTGGGGCGATCTGTGCGGCCCCTTCTTCTGAAGCCAGCGGCTGCTCGGGTACGGGAGCGGTGTCTTGCTGTGGGGCTATTGCGACAGTTTTCGAGATCGATTCGGCTTTTTTCTTTTTCGGTTTTTGAAATTGAATCATCTCGCCCGTCTGAAATTGATCCGGAAGATTCGACGAAGTCGCCTCCTGGGCTTGCGTCAAGTGTGCACCGGCGAGGCAAATACCCGTGCAAATAACGGAGGCGCTCACGACACGGGCAGGCATCGCGAAAAAATGTCCTCCCATGACAGTAAGTCAACTCAGGGCGTGCGATGAATGGCCGCGGACCGGCGCCGTTTGAACTTTGTTATGAAGCGGGAACGTTACTCGCACGATTTTCGACGCACAATGCTTCTAGTTACTTCCACCGACATTACAGTTTGGGTCGCCTCCACGTTGCTCGCGGTTGGCATTGGCACCGGCAAATACTCAAAATGGAAAGCGCGCAATCGGCTCGTGCGGGAACTGGCAGCAATGGATCGGGAGCGGCGGGAAAAGGTGCTCAGCCGGATGAATCCCGCGCAGGCGATGGAAGCACGCCAGGAATTGATGCGGCGATTCAACATTTTCTGAACCTGCCGTATGGCGCTCAAGCCGGTACTTGTCATTCTGAGCGCAGCGAAGAATCTCTGGTGATTTGCCGCTGGCGCCCCTTGTAGCAACAATTGGCATCTATCGCTTCACTCAAGATGACATCACTGTGTGTGTGATGAGTTTTTATCCGTTGATGTCCTCTGCGCCGTTCGAAATGACTGTGTCAGTGATGCCCGAAGACATCGACGAGCAGAATCATGTCAACAACGCCGTGTACCTGCGGTGGGTTCAGGAAGTTGCAACCGCACATTGGCAGGCAATTGCCAGTAGCGAAGCACGGGAGAGCATCGGATGGGTGGTGTTGCGGCACGAAATCGATTACAAGACGCCGGCTTGTCCAGGCGATGAGGTCGTATTGCGCACGTGGGTCGGCAAAGCGACCCGGCTTACATTCGAACGGTTCACTGAAATCCGCAGGCGCAGCGATGGCCAGATATTGGCAACCGCGCGAACTCTGTGGTGCCCGATAAACCCGCAAACGGGCCGACCAAGCCGCGTGCCGATCGACGTGCGGGAGCAGTTTTCAGTTTGAAGTTTATGGAAGCCGGTAACAAATGGCGCTGTCATTTTGAGCGAACTCAACCATCTATGTCTCTGTTGTGGCGTTTCCGCCACGGATCGTCAGAAATTCTTCGCTTCGCTCAGGATGATAGGATGCTTTGCATTGTGAAATGTCCCACGTCTTTTCGGCCTTTTCGGGAGTGATTGGCTTGGACGAAGAACTTTGAGCGTCTAATCTTCGGCGTTGACTACAGCACCCGAGTCACGCCCGGTTATCGCTTGTTATTGCGCGACATTTCTCAAACCAGAGATGTTGCATATCTACCGGCAGATCACCGGCCTGA
The DNA here is from genome assembly GCA_036502745.1 of Candidatus Udaeobacter sp. Taxonomy (GTDB): domain Bacteria; phylum Verrucomicrobiota; class Verrucomicrobiia; order Chthoniobacterales; family UBA10450; genus Udaeobacter. The sequence goes on along the minus strand of DASXYB010000084.1, from coordinate 2,566 downwards.
GACAATGCGCTCCAGTGGTGATTGCGCAGAAACGCGAAAACGCCACGCGTTATCCGTTTGAGCCTGTTTACATCGTCCCGAAGCCTCGAACGCATGTCCTCCGCAGGTTTTGGTTCCGACAATTGCGCGATAAGCCGTGGCAGATTTCTGACGCGGAAGTGGGCGAGTTGCTCACCATTCTGAGTGAAACGCGTGCGCGCCTTGCGCACATTTATTTTGGCCATATTGGTGTGCATCTCCTGCCGCTCATTCAGGCGTGGAAAAATCCGTCAGTTGTTTCCTTCCATGGCGCTGATGTCATTGTGGACATGGACAAACCCGCCTATCGAGAAGCGACTTTGCAGATGCTGAATGCAGTAACGCGGGTTCTCGTTAGGTCAGAATCGCTGCGACGCGCTGTCGTCGATCTCGGCTGCGACCCGCAGAAGATTCAAATTCAACGCACCGGGATTCCGCTGCAGGAATTTCCATTTCGCGACCGCGCTGTGCCAAAAAATGGCGAATGGCGGTTCGTGCAGGCGGGCCGATTAATCGAGAAGAAAGGTCTGCCGGTGACGCTTCGCGCTTTCTCAACTTTTGTGAAGCAACACCCAAACGCGATGCTAACCATCGCCGGCGAAGGGCCTTTACTTTCGGAACTTCAGAGATTCGCACACGAATTAGGTGTCGCTGACCGCGTCTCATTCACAAGTTTCATTTCCCAGGAGCAGTTGCGAGAGATCTATTACCGTTCGCACATTTTTCTGCACCCGAGCCAGACTGGCCGCGACGGAAATCAGGAAGGCGTTCCAAATTCGATGCTCGAGGCGATGGCCACCGGTCTGCCGGTGTTCGCCACCGACCACGGCGGCATCCCTGAGGCGATCGAAAATGCTGTGAGCGGCGTGCTTGTGCCGGAGCGCGATCACGAAGCACTAGCGCGAGCCCTGCTCAACGTCGCACAAGATCCCGCTTTGCTTTCGCGTATGGCGCGCGCAGGAGGCGAAGCGGTGCGAAGAAATTTTGACCTCTCCACACAAACGCAGCGGCTGGAAGAAATTTATCTTCAGATGATCGCACGGCTCAATTAGTTCGCGCGTTCGCGAATTAACCGTGACCGATTCTGGGGAATGGACGGGCCTCGCGTGCTGGCGAAGGCATTTCGCCTTCGCGAACGTTTTGGTCGTTTCACCTAGTGGCTATGCCACTGCTGCGTGACGTTTTGAACTCGTGGCTTACAAACGTCATTCACCAACGTGAAGGCCAAAGTGTTTGCGTCTGGCCGGCTGAACTTATATGTGCCAGGGCCTTTGCAGTTTTTGGGAACCTTTCCTGACTGGCGGGTCTCCTGGATTGTCACGGTGTCACCGGACATCGTGTAGGTGCCCCAGATCTGTGCCTTTGGCTTTGTAGTTGCAACGTGAAAAGTTCCGTCGGGATTGATCGTCCAGACTGTGCCCAGCGAGTTGGTCCACTGCCCGGTTAGCGCGGCCGTACCGGAGCTCGGGATAGTTTCACACCCAGCAATCACTGCTAGTGAAATCACTACAAAAAGAAATCGGAGAGTGTGTTGTCGCGTCATGTTTGCCATCGTGCCTCACAACCATCCAAACGGTCAAGCTTGGAGCGCTTGAACAGATGCATTGCAAATTACTTCATCACTGAAGTAGAAGAGGGTTGTGGACCAACCGCTGACGCAGCCTGCAATACCTGGGACAAACTGGTGGAAGCGAAATTGGAAATGGTTCGTGCCGCTTGGCTGTTTCACTGTGGCGCTGCTGCTTGTAGCGTTCGTTGGGTCAATAATCGTGATCGTCTTCAGCGCGATGAAATCGACTGACGTTTACAAGGAGGCATTGATCCGCGCGAAAGCGAATCCCGCTGTCATTGAAGCTCTCGGTTCACCTATCAAGGACGGATTTCTCATGTCGGGAAACACAAACGTGAACGGCGCGTCTGGTGAATCCAATTTAGCGATTCCAATCTCGGGCCCCAAGGGAAAGGGAACAATTTACGTGTCCGCAAACAAGTCACTCGGCCGTTGGATTTATTCCGGGCTCGTCGTGGAACTCGGACAAACGCACAAACGCATCGATCTTCTTCAAAAGTCGGCGCCGTCCAGTTCCCCCTGATGGCAAAACCAGAGAGTGAATTATCAGGACTGGTAATCGCGCAGCAATTCCTTTTCTGGGGAGCGCACGCGCCTCGCGTGCAGGCGGTCGCGTCCTCGCGATCGCGAACTTTTCGGCTTAAAGATCAGTTTATGTCGCTGCCAAAGGGTTTCGGCGAAGGCGCCGAAACGTGCACGCGAGGCGCGTGCGCTCCCCCAGAGTAGGCAATACCAACGCACGGTTTACGTCTAGCATCGCGCACGTAAATTCATCTATGTCGATCTCCGAAGAGCAAGTGAAGAACGCGTTGAAGTCTGTGAAATATCCGGGCTTCACTCGCGACATCATTTCATTCGGATTGGTGAAGTCGATTCAGATCGATAATGGCGACGTCAAAGTGCAACTCGCACTCGCCACTAATGATCCAAATGTTCCGGCAAGCATCAAAAATGATGCGGAGCGCGCCTTGCGGACGA
>DASXYB010000083.1:0-9072 GCA_036502745.1 Candidatus Udaeobacter sp. | reverse complement strand
GATCGCAAGCTCGCACATTTCGGCAAACGAAAATGAGCGTTGGGCGGAAAGACGCGCATCAAAGCGCGTCATCGGTTCGCGAAAGATAACCGCGGTCAACATGTAAACGCCCGACCGAAGGAGAAAACCGCGTCGCAAATCCGATACCAGCACAAATCTCTTCGATAATTCGCGACATCGCCGCAAAAGCTTTACGGCGTCATCGTCGCTGAAATGATGAACGACTAACGAACAAAGCGCGATGTCGTAGCGTTCCGGGCGATGCCATTCGAGAACGTTTGCGTGGTAGAAGGAAATTTCCGGGTAGCCGGTGCTCAAGTTTCGGGCGATTTCAAGCGTTGCAGCTTGTCGATCAACTGCGTCGACTTCGATTTCCGCGCCTATCCTTCGCGCATGATCCACCAGCAACCGCGGAATATCACCCGAACCGGTGGCAAGATCGACGACACGCATTTGCGAGCCGGGCGTTATCCACCGGCGCATGAAAATCGAAACGAGACGGTGACTACCGAACCAGCGATTAAGTTGCCGAAGCCGTTCGAGATCGCGCTCCAGTTCGGATGAAACCGGTTGCGGCCGATCCATCATTTCGAGAACGGCCGGATCGAAGATTCGCTTCATCAAATTAAGGTAGCGGCGGTTGACCCGAACCGCCTTGGGCGATTGAGGTCAATCGCCCCTACCTAAGAACTTCTGCCAGGACTCCGGCAACTCCGCGTTCTCTATGTCGCTCGCGATACGCCCCTCGAATTCCGGTTGGAAAACCGTGCTTGTCCCGTAAACCATGATGACATCATCGCCTCCTTCCGTCCGAAGCGCGTGTGCTACACCCGCCGGGATCACAATGCCGACGTTGTTGTTGCTGCGATCATTGTCGCCGTCGATGAAAAATCGCATCACCCTCCGCGGCAATCCTGCCCGGATGTCGCACAAGATCATTTCAACGCGTCCCTGCAAAAAGAACATCACGTCCCATTGCTCGTCATTATAGCGGCGCAGTGAATAGTTTTCCGGCTCATCGACAAACAGGCGGCGCAACCAATCCGCCGCGGCGTTGCCTCCGGGGACACTCGGCGGATGCACGTGAAAACCTTTCGCAGTGTACGCGAACATGCGCGCAGCCGACCATTGCTTCGGCCACAGGCCGATCCGCGCGAGAATCCCTTCGTCGCTCCGAACAAATTCACCGAAGCATCCACGATGTCGCTGCGGATAAATTTTTCGCGCGAAGATTTCCACGCCCGGAATCCACGCTTCCTTGATTTCGGGTTCGGTTTTGTCGGCGGTAACGAGTTCTCCCGCGTCCACGCCTCGTTGCGCCAGTTCCTGCGCGAATGATGCGGTGCGATAATCACGAGGGCTAAGTGCGTTTTGGGCGCCAGGGTCGATCCCCTGCCAGAGATTTGTTTCGCGCTTGCTCATTTTACGAATGTCATTCTGAGCGAAGTGAAGAACCTCTGATCATGTTCCGCGACGGCACATAACGACAAGACCAGAAATATTTCGCTTGTGTCAACATGACAGCAGCAATTTAACCATGTGTTTTCTACCGAGCTATCGACGCGTCCGCGAGAGTAATTCGGTTCTCATGCAAACTCCCGTCGCGCGGAATTAGTGACCTTGGGTGCGCAAGAGTACCTTGCCGTCCCGAATTTCGCCATCGGTTACTCCATACCGGTTAGCATATTTGATTACGTAACTTCGCAGCGATCGTCCAACTCCGGGTAATCCCCAGTCCAGCACGTTGGCCGGAATGCCATGGCCGTTAAGTGTCACCTCGCTCAATTGCACGGTGTTTGCATTGGTTCCCGGCGGCGCCACTATCGAGACAGTGCCGTTCAAATACCGATCGCTAAGACCAAATGCATTTCGAAATGGTAAGTCTAATCTTTCCAGTGGAATAGAGAACTGGGCTTGCAGGACGGTATCATTGATCCCAACAGAGGCTGTCCCACGCGATTTTCGATTCGCCGCAATCAGCGCATTGATGTCTGCGGCGGTCAATTCCACGTCGCTTGGCTCGTGAGCCCGCGCCGCTTTCTTCATCGTATCAAAGCGTTCGCGAACCTCTTCGCTTTTTTTGGTCGGTGCCGCCACGGTGGCTTCACCAGGCGTGGCCGCGCTCGTTTGGGTGGCCGCAGTAGTTTGAGGGATCGATGCGGGCTTATCCGAAAGATAGACATGACGCATACCCCAATATGTTCCGCCGATCCCTATCACAACGAAGAGTATCGCAAGTACGATTAGGCTCAGGCAGCCCTTTCCGAAACAACCTATTCCCCGTGTTGGCGACGGCTCAGCGCGCGTGTTCATTTCGTGACTCTATATCGACCTCTCCTGACTAATAATCACCTTTCAGACAGACTGCGCAATTTTTTGGAGAGCCGCAGCGAGATTTCCTGTTTTTCTATTCACTCTTGCTGGTTTCCTGAATTCCAGATTCATTGTCCAACTCAGGACTGCCATAAATGGTGTCATATGAAATGTATAGTTTGGCCCGGCGCGCATCCGCTACTGGAGAACGCTACGAATCAGCTAGCGGTAGCCTCAGCAATGTGGGCACTGTTTAGCGAGCGCGCACCGATAAAACAGAAAAAACAACAATGAAAACGATCATAAAAGTGATGACGGTAATCGTGTTTGTAGCCGGATTATTGGCAATCCAGAACACTCTGGCGCAAGGACATTACGATGTAAGAACTGTTGAAACCATTGGAGGCAGAGTTTTGTCCATTGAAAAAACCGCACCGCCAAACAGACGAGGCACTTGGGTTAATGCACTGGTACAGACCGGGGGGGGAACCGTCGCGGTGCAGTTGGGCCCAGATTGGTACATTGACAGGGTGAGGCCGCGCATCCAACCCAATGACACAATCAAGGTGACTGGTTCTCGTGTCACGATGGATGGAAGACCGATGATCGTTGCGGCGGACGTCACCAAGGGAAACGAATTTTTGAAGCTGCGCGAGGCTAATGGCGTAGCCGTTTGGCCCGATCATCACTGAGGATAGCAGCGAAGGTTCCGAGGATCTGCGTACTGACATTGTGCACGCAACGCGTTCGTCAAAGGGGGCCGCGCGATTGGGAATTCGTCGAAGTTTCTGGCTGAGTGCGATAACCGGGTCGTCACCATTGGTTGGTGCACGGTCGGTAACTCTTGCAGCCGAGGCAGCAAACACCCTGCGCCGAAAAATTCGATAGGAGGTTCAAAAACGGTTTCCAGCCCCTTCCATTTGTCCTCGGCCATTTGCGGCGTCAGATTGTCCGGTGGCGTTAGAACGCAACTTCCGGCCAGCCGAGAGCCGACCGCTGAGCGACCTGGCCGGTTCAATGGAACAAAGGCTTTGGGAAGTTAAGTTAGCTCATCGTCCCAAGTCATTCTGGTACCCGTACTCAACGCTATGGAATGTTGCACTTCTTGAGCGGCTATCGGCAGACGCAGGCCTAAACTTGCTTGAAGTATGCCGGGGCGAATATGGAAAGGTGGCAGACGTTGGAGCCGCCGACGGGGACCTTGCGTTTTTCCTGGAGGATCAGGGATTGTCTGTAGACGTAATCGACAATGAAGCGACAAACTTCAATGGCTTGCAAGGCGTCCGAATTTTGAAGGACGCTCTAAACTCATCTGTCACCCTCCGATCGGTGGATTTGGATGCTCATTTCGATCTCCCTAGCAAGAAATACGATGTCATTTTTCTTCTTGGAACGCTCTATCATTTGAAAAACCCTTTCGTGGTTTTGGAGAAGCTGGCACAAATGACGCAGTATTGCTTCGCTAGCACTCGCGTCGCCAAACAGACGCCTGACGGTCACTTGCTTTCGCCGTACCCCATCGCGTATTTGCTAGGACCACAGGAGTGCAATGATGACTATACGAATTACTGGATCTTTACCGATGAAGGTCTGCAGCGGTTATTGCATCGCACCGGTTGGATTGTTGTATCGCAAATCAACATCGGCGCTACCACGAACTCCAGGCCAGCAGATCCAGACCACGACGAACGCGCCTATGTCCTTCTGCGTCGGGTCGAGCCGACGCTTACCGCTTCCCCAAATCCAGTCCCCCAAGGTAACAATCCGGGCGAGACCACGATTTCATGGACTGACGGCAAAGTTTATGTTTCAATGAATGCCAATGATGAGGTGTTGTTTGCGCACAGGCGTGAAGGCTCCAAGGTGGCAAGATGGATCCTCGCTGGCTCGAGTTACGAATTTCGTCTTTACAATTCAGATCACACAGAGCTCCTAGCCAAGCTCACTGTCATGATGGCCACATAGTAAGTCTATTGCTGTAACGCGATTCTTTGCGGCTCATTCGCTCATCTGCTTCTCCATCGTTTGGATAAGACGAAGCGTCATTAGGTCGCGCGATAGCACGACTATGTGGTCCTGCTCTAGCTGGTTGTTGCTAAATAAACTCCCGACAACAGGGGCCTCACGCCAACTGTTATAGGATTACTAATTATTGCGAGCTACTTGCGGCGGTTGTCTGTTCGCGTCGAGCTGTAAGCTCACCGTTTGTCTTTGAGACGCCTGCTCGTCAAGCCGTGCAGTGAGCTGCGCGACCGTCGCCTGGAAATCTTTGCGCTGCTGAGTCACCGTCGCTTTCAGTTAAGTGATTGTCGCTTCCTGCTGTTGAATCTTTCCGTTCTGTTCCTCGACTTTGCGGTGAGTTTTAAGAAACTCGTTCAACAGCATCGCGTTGACCGCGTCGTAGCGCACGGTGTAAGGCTTGCCTTCTTTGTCGCGGACAACCAGATTAGGATTCACCTTCTCCACTTCTTCGGCCACCAGCCCAAATTGCGATGTGCGCGCCGGGTCAATCTCCCTTTTGTAGCGAAATGTGACCGGTTTGAGCGCCAGGAGCACCGCGCTGGTTTTATCCATCGGCTGAATTTCCTCTTTAAACCGTCTGGAGGAAGTCGCCGTTCCCAGCTTATTGTTTGAATTAATGACAACCGGAACCCCAGCGGCGGATGTCTGGCCGAAGATGCTGGCGATATAGCACGCGTTGCTCTCACCCGCTGCGCCTACGGCCCCTGTGCCGATATAAACATTGTCGCTACCGATTGTCTGATTAACACCGGCCTGAAATCCCAAAGCCGTATTGAAGTTGCCGCTGGCGTTCTGCATCGCCCCAAAACCGATACCGGTATTGTAATAGCCAGTAGCGTTGCCTGAAAGCGCCCCAACACCATTCGCGGTATTCCCGCTCCCCGTGGTATTCCCAGAGAGCGCATAAGCGCCCGTTGCCGTGTTGTTCTGGGTAAAACTGCCGGTTTGGGTATTGGCCAGTGCGTACGCACCCGTGGCGGTGTTGTAGTCGCTGTACTCGCCGGTGTTGCCATAGAGCGCGCTAACGCCAACGGCTGTGTTGTAGTGGCCACGTGTATTGCTATAGAGCGCGTCAACACCATTGGCCGTGTTATTGGCACCGACAGTGTTGCTAAAAAGCGCAGAATCACCCGTGGCGGTATTTAAAGAGTTACTGTTGTGTGTGAGCGCATCGATGCCGATCGCCGTGTTGTGCGCGCCGGTGGTGTTCTCTCTTAACGCATCAGCACCGACGGCCGTGTTATCATCACCACCAGTGTTGTTCCTGAGCGCTCCAGCGCCAATTCCGGTGAGACGCATGCCGGTGGTGTTCATGAAGCCCACTCGAAAACCAATCGCCACGTTGTAGTTGGCGGTGCTGTTGGTGAGCGCCTCCGTCCCAATAGCCATGTTAAAGTTGCCAGTAGTGTTGTTAGCAAGTGCAGCTTCACCAATCGCCACGTTACTATAGCCGGTTGTATCGCTAGCAAGCGCATTAGCACCCACAGCGGTGTTGTTGATCCCCACTGCGGTGTTGACGTCGTGCAGTGCGTTAATGCCCTCAGCGGTGTTGGCGCCGGGATAGCTGCCATCTGGTGACGGCGCAGGCAGCAGCGCTTTTGCTGCCGGTGAAAACCCAAAACAGAGGAGTGAAACAGTAATTACAACTGACGGAAGGCTCGCTTTCGTATCTCCGGAGTTTCGGAAAAATCTCTCCAACTTGTCGAGGCAATTCGCCGCAAGCGCGAATCGCGGCTCATGCTCTACGAACCGGAGTCCAATTTTTCATCAGCACGCGCAGCGAAACGCTTTGCGTCGTCGCGATGCGCGTCTACAATCCCGGATCGTTGTCGTTGTGACGAGACTCGGCTCCATCAACCAACAGCCTGCTGAGATTAAACGGACTTTAGGGAATGTTGACGACTTGCAGGGCAGGTTTACGCGATTCGAACTGAGCGCTGACCTCTTGTATTTGCGTTGCCTGGTGATCGAGACGTGCAGTGAGCTGCGCAACCGTCGTTTGGAAGTCTTTCTGCTGCTGGCCCACCAGTGACCTTAGCTGGCTGATGGTTGTCTCCTGTTCCTCCACTTTGCGATGCTCTTTCAAAAACTCATTGAGCAACATTGTGTTCACCGCATCGTAACGCACGGTTTCTGGCTTACCTTCCGCATCGCGCGTCACCAAATCGCCATCGATCTCGGCTACTTCCTCGGCAACCAAGCCGAACTGCAAAGTGCCAGAAGCGTCGATTTCTTTCTTATAACGAAAGCTGACCGGCTTGAGTGCGAAAACGGACTCGCTGAATGTGCCGATAGGTTTGATGTCTTTTTTGACCCGACGAGTGGAAGCAAGCGTCCCTATCTTACTGTCCGAATTGACGTACACTGCGCGGCCAAACGCGATTGAACCGTAAACGTTTCTGATACGAGTGGTGTCGCTCTCGCTCGCAACTCCCAAGACCCCGTGCCCGATATAGACGTTGCCACTGCCGGCGAAAAGTTGATTACCGGCATTGAAGCCCAAGGCGACGTTATCTGATCCGATATTTTGATAGAGCGCCTGGTAACCAATGGCCGTGTTGCCGTGACCGCTGTCATTGTTCACGAGCGCAAACTCGCCAGTGGCCGTGTTTCTGTATCCGGTAGTGTTGTTTCCGAGCGCCAGGTGTCCTGTGGCAGTGTTGCTGCTCGCAGTCGTGTTCTTCGAGAGCGCATTATGACCGATTGCGGTGTTGTTGCTGCCGAGCGTGTTGCCAAGGAGCGCGTTTGTGCCGCTGGCGGTGTTTCCGTCACCGGTAGTATTGTACATGAGCGCACCATAGCCAGTGGCCGTGTTGAGACTGCCTGTGGTGTTGCCCCAAAGCGCAGAAACACCGTTGGCCGTGTTGAAGCTGCCGGTCGTGTTGTCAAAGAGTGCCTGCCAGCCGATGGCCGTGTTGTCGGTGCCGGTGGTGTTGGCAATGAGAGCGCCCTCACCAAGGAACGTATTGGCATGGGTAACGTCGCAGCCTTGTTGACAGATGGCGCGCGCTTGCGGCGAAAGCGCAAAACAGGCGAGGAGCGGTATGAGAAGAAAGCCGCGCCGCCAAGTCGATCCCAGAAGTGATTTTGTGCGTAGTGTTTTCATGGTTTTTCTTTTTAGTTCGTGATGAAGTTGATTTGTGAAAGGGGCCTATCGCAGGCTGATCGGTTTCGGAAGTTCACCAACGATGCACCAACTTCTATGGATTTTGCAATCGCCATACGTGCGACGCGGAGATTACCTGGGACGCTGTTCCCCACCATCTATCAATCCAAATCGTAAACTTCTACCAGTCCAACTCCTGTGGTGCCGTTTACGCCGCGCACGATCGCGGTGTAGTTGCCCGGTAACAGGTTTGCAACAATCGCCGACTCCCTTGGGTCGCCCGGAGCATGGGCGCTAGCGCGTATAGCGGCGACCTGGTCGTTGATGATGATCCCGCCGATTGTCGTATGTTGCCAGTTATCATTAGAGGCAATTAAAGCTCCAGTGCTGTCATGCAGCTCCAGCGTTGGATCAGCCAATGGGTTGGGAACACCGTACTGAGTCAGCCCGGGACCAACAGCACGCGCGATAACTCTCTTTCGCCCGCTTCCTTCAATAATAAATCCGCCAATCATCACGTCGTCGCCCCTCTGCACAAAGCTCCGAGTACTGATGTCGCTTAGAACCGAAGTATTATGATTACCATCATGCAGATCGTACACTTCCGCGAGAGCGACTCCGATGGTGCTGCTTACGCCGCGGATGATCGCGGTGTAGTTACCTGATGGTAGGATTGCAATGATCGCGGGCTCCCTTGGATCCGTTGGCGCATAGCCACTGTCTCGGATGTCCTGCACTTGATCACTGAAGATAATCCCGCCAATTATCGTGGTCATCCAATTATCGTTAGATGCAATCAAAGCTCCGGTCGCGTCGTGCAGTTCCAAGGTGGGATTAGCGAGCGGGTTCGGAACGCCATATTGGGTAAGTTCCGGACCAATCCCGCGAATAATCACAGTTTCGTTGCCTTGAACAATGAAACCGCCAATCATCACATTGTCACCGGTCTGCACAAAGGCGCGCGTCGAAATGTTTGTGAGTTTTGAACTCCGCACATGCACTGCTCCAGAGCCCCCTAATTCAGGAAGGACGTGCGAAGCGCCGCTCATCGGACCTCCATATATACCCTGCGGTTGCGCCACGCCGTCGAGCACTAACGAGGCAATTACGTCCGGGGGTTGGTGTGGCGAAAAATCGAGGTTGAGTATTGAGCCGCTTACGAGAATCAGCCCGACAGTGTCCTTGAAGCAGGTGTTGCTTGACAAAGTGAGTATGCCGCTGCCGACCTTCGCGAGCGAACCGCCTTGCCCGAAATTCTCGATCACTCCGTAAAAACTGACGACGTCAGGGAAGCTGCTGCTCACCGCCAGGTCGTTGGCTCCCAAATAAATATCTCCGCTGCCCGCGATAGAACCGACGGTCACGCCCGATTGGTGGCCGCGAATATCCAACAAGCCAGGCACTGCGGCCCCCGAATTTCCGACAGAGATTCCTACTGCGGCGGTGCCACCGGTCGACGCACCATTGAAGAGAATGATACCGCTGTTGTTTCCAAAATTCGACGACTCAGCGAAAAGGGTTGCGCTTCCGGCAGTCGATGAATCATCAAAGATGATTTTGCCGCTAATATTGCCCGGGCTACCGCCGGCTGCGATCGTTGCATCACCGGCAGTGGACGCGTTGTTGAAGAT
>DASXYB010000082.1:0-2992 GCA_036502745.1 Candidatus Udaeobacter sp. | reverse complement strand
GAAAGCCGTGTCGCCGTGGGTAGGACTCCAAACCATTCCTTTGCCTATTAGTTGGTTTCTGGTCGGCCCCAGCTTGGTAACCTCTCGTTTGAGTTCATCCGCTATGTCTCCGGATCGATGTGGACCCGGGCCCAGCTCGGCCATGGCGCGGAGGTATCTTTTCTCTGCCGGTGTCAATCGATCGAACCGAACACGGAAAAAACTCTCATCAAGCGCTGCGACCGCAGATTTGGATGCGACTTCCACATCTTTTCGCGTAATCGGGGACCGGTTCGCAGCATCCCACGCGTGCTTACCCCATTCCTGCAGAAAATAAGCGTAGCCGTGCGTCTTCTTGAAAATCAGCTCAAGCGCAGCATCGTCAACTTTCACTTTCTGTGCTGCCGCGGGCTTCGCTATCGCAGTTCTTGCAGCGGTTTCGTTAAGCGGCCCGATCTGTGGAAACTCAAATAGCCGCTCTGCGTAGGATTTCGCTTTTCCCATTCTGCCAGCGAGTTGAGGCAACCCCGCTCCGACGACCGCGACGGGCAGTTTGCGTTGTGCCGCTCGGTGCAGTGCAGTGATAAGCGCTGCGAGCTGATCTTCAGCGACGTATTGCAGCTCATCAATAAAGAGGATTAGCGCAGTGCCGCCTCTCTGCGCTGCCCTACCTGCTGCTTCCAGTAAGTCCTGAAGGTCGTGCTCCAAATCACCGTTGTCGGCAAGTCCGGGTTCCGGTTTGTAGTCGAGACCTACTTCGATGTCGCTATATTTAACCTTAAGCGCACTGGCAAAACCGGCCAGCGCCCGAAGTCCACGTTGCGCTAAATCTTTTGCTTTAGCATTCCGCGACAAACGAAGCAGTGCGATACGGAGTTGGGGAGCGATCAGAGCGGGGAGTGATCGCCCCTCTGGTGCTTCGATGCGGATCGTATGGATACCCGCTGCCTCAGCATCCTCACGCATCTGATCCAACAACACCGTCTTACCCACACCGCGCAGGCCAACCATTAGAATGCTTTTCGCCGGCAGTCCTTTACGAATTCGTTCGATTGCTATCCGAACCGTTTCGCGCACATCATCACGGCCAGCCAGTTCGGGCGGCGGCGTCCCTGCGCCGGGCGCGTATGGGTTGGAAATCGGGTCCACTGCCGATTTATACCGAATTTATCCGAGTTTACAAAACTTTTATAAACTGGCTAATTATCTTCAAACCACGAACGGCTCTGGCCGATCTTGAACGCCTTCATTACTTCATCGCCGAGGCGATTAATCACCTTTCACAGCGATCCGGCCGGATTTCGGTTTATCGAAAGGCCGGGAAGTACCATTCAATCTTGAAGTCGCAAATTGCGACCTCAAGTTCCCACGGCGGCCGCCGATCACATCCTTACGCTTTAACCGAATACGGCACTCTGATGGCTGCAAATGTCTGGAACAGCGAACGTGCAGTTCAGATGAATACGGCGTGCGGGGCCGCCGCTGGATGGACTGCATTGGTCGCATGGTGATGCGACCGAGCGTCTCGGGAGAGCGCGAGTCAACGTGTTTGTGATCCGCGCCTTCGTCAAAATGCGCGAGACGCTACTTGGTACCCGCGAGCTAGCGAAGAAACTCGCTTTGCTGGAAAAAAAGCTTACCGGCCGCCTCGATGTGCATGAGGCAGCCATAGTGAAGGTTCTACAGGATTTGATGCAGATTCTTAATCCTCCTCCTCTCGCGCCTGATCCGCCACAACGGAAAATCGGGTTCTAATCCCCGCCCTCTTGGTGCCTCGCGTTTTCGCACTGACATCTGACCTGCTGCCAACGGACGCCCCCGAATTTTTTCGGGGCTGTCCTCCCTGGAACGTCGGCGAAGCCTTTTACGTTCTGCCATCTGACCTCTGACCGCACAAGATGCGTGAACTCGAACCAGAATTGCGTAACCTGACTGCGACATGCCTGGCATAGCGTCACCGATCGAAGACAAGCAACCAGCTTTGGTTGATCTCTGTCGACGATTCGGCGTGCGCAAGCTCGAGCTGTTCGGCTCGGCGGCCACCGGTGAGTTCAACCCCCACCGCAGCGACCTCGATTTCATCGTCGAGTTCCCGCCGGAATACGACTTCGGTCCGTGGATGCAGCGTTGGCAAGACTTTCAGGAAGATCTTTCGACGCTATTCAAGCGCCCCGTCGATCTTGTGAGGGAATCGGCGCTGCGAAATCCGTGGTTCCGGCGCGAAGCGAACAAAACGCGCAGAGTGATGTACGATGCATCCAAAGACTCCGAAGTGGCTGCAAGACGTTCTTGATGCGTGCGATCTGATCGTTCGCGCCTGTGAAGGTCACACGCGGGAGTCGTTCACGCAGAACGAACTGCTGAAAGGAGCAGTTGAGCGTAAGTTTGAAATAATCGGCGAGGCGCTTAGTCGCATCAGCAAGGTCGATCCAAACACAGCTGAACAGATACCTGAATTCCGTCGGATTATCGGATTCCGAAACACGCTGTTGCAAAGCAGCGCGCGTTTTTATCCATCTTTCAAACCTTTTTCCTCTACTCACAGGGTCAAAACCTTGTTAGGTTTCGCTCTTCATGCCCACCCCCGAAGAGCTCGCGCGCGAGAAGATCGATCCAGTGCTACAGCAATGCGGTTGGATCCTACAAAACCGCAGCACGATCAATCTCTCGGCTTTTCGCGGAGTCGCAATTCGCGAAGCGCTTCTCAAGGATCGCGATGAAGTCGATTATCTTCTTTTCGTTGACGGCAAAGCGATCGGCACAGTTGAGGCCAAGCCCGAAGGCTTCACGTTGACCGGCGTCGAAGAGCAATCCGGCAAATACGGCAAAGGCTTGCTCGACATTTACCCGAAATGGCGGGAGCCGCTGCCCTTTGCGTACGAATCCACCGGCGTCGAAACACAGTTCACGAACCAACTGGATCCATCACCGAAAAGCCGCAACGTCTTCGCCTTCCACAAACCCGAGACGCTCCTCGAATACCTCGAACCCAACGCTAACCTCAACACGCGCC
>DASXYB010000081.1:0-4502 GCA_036502745.1 Candidatus Udaeobacter sp. | reverse complement strand
AGGCCCTGATACGTTGCGACGGTATAGCTGCCTCCCAGACTTTGCGTAACGACGCCCTGAGTTCCGGCCGGAATTGTAGTCTTCTGGCCACTGGGAATCTGGATCGCCTCGCAATCCCGGCTCAATGTGAATTCAGTGTTCTCGTACATGGTTTAACGTTTGTTTCTTAATATGCCATAAACGTGACCAATGACGAAATCCGAATGACGAATCGGATCGCTGTGTGCTTTCCTCACCTTCGTCATTCGACGTTCGTGCTTCGTCATTTGCTAATAAACATCCCGCTTGTAGCGCTTCTCGCTTTTTAGCTTCTCGACGTATTCATTGGCCTGATCGACGGTTTTGCCGCCGTGCTCCTCCACAATTTTGCGCAGGGTCGCATCGACGTCCTTGGCCATGCGACGCGCGTCACCGCATACGAAAAACTGAGCGCCCTCGGCATCAATCCATTTCCAGATATCAGCCGCATTGTCAGCCAGCTTGTGCTGCACATAGATTTTGTGAGCCTGATCGCGTGACCAGGCGCAGTCGAGCCGCGTGAGAATCCCCTCTTTCATGAACGTGTCGAAATCCTCCTCGTAAGCGAAGTCGCAGTTCACGTGCTGCGCACCGAAGAACAGCCAGTTTTTTCCCTTTGCGCCGGTGACGTGGCGTTCCTGCAAGTACGCTCGAAACGGCGCAACACCTGTGCCGGGCCCTACCATAATAATTGGTGTATCGGGATTTTCTGGCAGATGAAAATGTTTAGCGTTGCTTGGGAAAACCGGAACGGGCACATCGTCCGCACGCTCGGCGAGAAACGACGAGGCCACGCCTTTGCGCGTGCGGCCATTACTTTCGTAACGGACGACGTCCACAATTAAATGCACCTGGTCGGGAAACGCCTTCAGGCTTGAAGCGACTGAATAGAGTCGCGGCTGCAGCTTGGAGAGCAGCCCGACAAATTCCTCCGGTGTGAAACGCACGGACGGGTGTTCGATGAGGAAATCGATCACCTCCATGCCCCAGAGATAAGTCTGGAGATCCTGTTTGCGGTCCGGAGCGAGAAGATAACTCAGCGTAGGCGCAGCGTCGGCACGCTGCGCGATGGCCTTCAAAAACTTCGGTGTTGGCTGGGTGATGCTGTAATCGCGCAGCAAAGCTTCTCGCAACGTTGTTGGCTCGCCTTTCAGCCGCGGAACCTTTTCATCGCCGGTGGCGCCTAACGCCCGAATAATTCCATCCGCAAGATCAGGATCATTCGTTGGACACACGCCGACAGAATCGCCGACCTCGAAGCTCAATTCCCAGCCCGTGAGATCGAGCTCAAAATGCCGCGTGTCCTTTTCCGATTCCGGCCCGCTCAGTCGTCGGTTGACCAGCATTCTGGCGGGAAAAGGATTGGTCCGCGAATACGGCAGGGCAGCAACAGTGGCAGTGGCTTCAGTCATAGCAGCATTTTTTAGCGGCGATTTGTCATCGCCGCAAATGTTCACACGTTATTTCCAAGCGCGAGCGTCGAGCAGTTCAAGTGCGCTTTGAGGAACGTTTTGCTCGGCGGCTTGGCTGCGATCTATCCGTAGCCGGCACGATCGCGAAGTCTACCTGACGTTTGAAGATATCGACGCGCGCGACGAAAACGGACAGCTTATCGCCGACCTTGAATGTTTTGCGTGACCGTCTGCCGATGAGCTGATGCCGCGCGGGCTCGAACACATAGAAATCATCTGTGAGCGATGACACATGGACAAGGCCGGTGAGGAGAGCGTCGGGTAATTCGACCATCAATCCGTAATTCCGAACATCGACAACTGTGGCGGAAAACATCTGTGGCTTGCGGCCGGCGAGTTGCTGTTGGAAAAACTCGAGCTTTTTCATCTGCGTCGCGTCGATCTCAGCTTCGGCCGCATTTCGCTCGGTTGTTGAAATGTGTTCGGCGATAGAAGCTATTTCCGCCATACTCGGATGGTAGGGATCCCGCAGGCGCGGGAGGCCGTCCGGCGCGCTCGGCGAGCGTGCCCTCCCCAGCGCGCGGTGCACGACCAGATCGGCATAACGCCGGATAGGACTGGTAAAATGCAGATAATTCGTCTTTGCCAAACCGTAGTGCCCGAGCGGCTGAGGATCGTAGCGTGCGCGTTTGAGACTCTTCAGGAGACCGACCTTCAGCGCCTGCTCTTCGGGTTTTCCGCTGACTTCGGCAAGTAATCGCTGTAATTCAGCGCGATGCGTTAGGTCCCCCACTTTATAACCAAAACTCAGCGCGAATTCACGGTACTCTGCGAGCTTTTCCGGATCTGGATTTTCGTGAACCCGGTAGATTGTGGGAATTGCTAGCTTCTTCAGTTCCCGCGCGACCATTTCATTTGCGACCAGCATGAATTCTTCGATCAACTGATGCGATTCGTCGTTTTCGACGCGTTCCAACCGAACTGGTTTTCCATCCGCATCGATCCACACTTTTACCTCTGGAAAATCAAGCTCCAGCGCACCGTGTTCAAATCGTTTCCGCCGCAAAAGCGCGGCAAGTTCCCAGGCGAGATGAAGCCGCTCAGCCAACCGGTCATGAGGCGGCGAGGTTAGAATCGCGAATGCTTCTTTGTACGTAAGCCTGTGCGCACTCCGAATCACGCTTCGCGCGAAGCGCGCGCTCTTAGGCACACCACGTTTGTCGAACTGGATAAAGACCGAGTGCGTGAGCCGATCGACTCCTGGCTTTAGGCTGCAAACACCATTGCTTAACCGCTCAGGCAACATTGGGATGACGCGGTCGGGTAAATAAACGCTGTTGCCGCGCCGGCGTGCTTCGCGGTCCAACGCGCTGCCTGGCTCAACGTACGCCGCAACATCGGCGATGTGCACGCCGAGTTGCCATCCGCCATTTGTAAGCTTTTCGACATTAATGGCGTCGTCGAAATCGCGGGCGTCGTCGGGGTCGATGGTGACGATGAATTGGTTGCGCAAATCTTCGCGTCCGGCGGTCTGCTGCGCATCAACACTTTCCGGATTATGCTCCGCCTGCTTCAACACTTCTGAGGGAAATTCCGTAGGCAGATGATACTTTCGAACAACCGAAAGCACGTCCACGCCTGGCGCCGACGCGGGCCCGAGCACTTCGATGATCTCGCCCTCGGGATTCACGTGGCGCGATTGCCAGTTATCGAGGCGCACCACTACTTTGTCACCAACTGTAGGCTCGATCTCCGACCGCCGATCTTCTCGTGCGTCAGTTACAGGGCGAACGTAAATATCGTGCACGAAACGCGGATCATCGGGCACCACGTAATAAAAATTCCGTGACCGCTGCAGCGTACCGACGACCGTATCGTGAGCGCGTTCCAGGATTCGAATTACGCGGCCTTCGCGCCGTCCTTTTATCCGGCCGGCTGGCGACTCAGGCGATATACGTGCAACGACACGATCTCCATGCATCGCTGTTCCAATGTTTTCGGCCGGTATGAAAACGTCGGACTCGCCTGACTTTTCTGATGTGAGAAAACCGTAGCCAGCTGGATTAATCGATAACTTCCCGGTTACCAAGTCAGCCTCAGCCGGCAGCACATATCGATCCTTTCGAATGCGGGCGATGTCACCAGCGCGTTCGATATCGCGCAACGTTCTGCGCAAAGCGACTCGGGTCCCCCCGCTTACGCCAATTTTCTTGGCGATCTCGATCCTGTTTAGCGGCCGGTAATCTTTCCTGGACAATAACGCGAGAATTTGTTCTCTGATTTTGGTTTCGTTTGCGTTCACTTTGGGCGAAACAATATGCTCAGGTTTGTCGATTTAGCGCGATTTCAATCGAAGATCTGACAATGCGAAAGCTGATAGCCAGTGGAGCGGCGCTGATGATGTTCCTCGCGGCGATCGCTTCATTCGCGGCAGAGAGAGCACGAATGAAAATCACAAGCTCTGCTTTCCACGAAGGTGGAAATATCCCCCAAAAATTCACATGTGACGGGTTGGACACCAGCCTGCCTTTGCAGATAACCGCCGTGCCTTCACAAGCAAAATCTCTTGTCTTGATTGCCGATGATCCGGATGCGCCCGGCGGATTATTTACTCATTGGCTGATCTGGAACATCCCGCCACGGATCAGTTCAATTTCGGAAGGTACCGCGCCACAAGGCGTGCACGGCACAAACGATTTCGGCAAGTCAGATTACAAGGGTCCATGCCCGCCGCCGGGCACGCATAGGTATTCGTTTAAGGTCTTCGCTCTCGATCGCGAACTGGATTTGCGCAGCGGCGCAAAGCGGAGCCAAGTGGATGCCGCGATGAAAGGTCATGTCATCGCACAAGGCGAGTTGATGGGTCGTTACGCAAGGAAGTAACGCGAGTCTCCACTTGCGAGGGAGTCCTTAGATCGTAAACGGGCGCATGCGCTATCATGGCGCGCCTTCGAATAAAGCGTGCCCTGTGTTAGTCTGAATCATAATGCGCGAGAGGATCTGGAAAATCGGTAAGCGCGTCTTCGATGTCTCCCACCATGGATTAATCATGGGAGTATTAAATATAACGCC
>DASXYB010000080.1:0-3753 GCA_036502745.1 Candidatus Udaeobacter sp. | reverse complement strand
GAATTCGCCAAAGCAATGGGAACGGCAAACAAGATTGAGATTGTCGTTTTCTGGAAACCCGAGATTCCGCTTTCGGAGCGATTATTGCCCAAACACCAGCGAATTACGTGTGTTCGGTTAACCGAAGCTTCCGGTTCGATTGAACCGGAAGCACGCATTCTCGCCACGCGCTTGTTCGTCGCGCGAAATGCTTTATCGAAGTTTTTTCCAACGACGGCCCCGGTGATGATCGAGCAACCGATTGTCGATCTAACGGGGGAGTGGCCGCGACTCTTCGAGCAGTTCGAGAGAACTTTTCGAAGCACGACCCGCGCTAAGGAAGAGCAGTGGCGTTTTCTCGCGCAACCGAGCGACATTGTCGCCAGCGAAAAACACTTCCTTCGCCTTATGGGCAAATCGCAGGACGGAATGGTTGCGAAGTTTTTGAACCGGCCGATCTCATCCGTAATCACGCGGCTTCTCCTTAAGCTGCCAATTACTCCTAACGCGTGGACGATATTGACCTTCGCGCTTGCTCCCGTGGCTTTTGTGTTCTTGGTGCGCGGCGATTACACCGGGTTCCTGGCCGGGACTGCACTTTTCCAATTGATCAATATTTTGGACGGATGCGATGGCGAGATTGCACGCGCCAAGTATCTCGATTCGGAAAGTGGCCGGCGCCTCGACTCCTTCTGCGATTTCCTCGCTAATCTATTTTTTGTTCTCTGCCTGGGCATTGGTCTCTTGCGGCAACCGTGGCTGACCGCAAACGTTGGCTTCGTTTATCTCTTCGAGAGCTTGATCACCTTCTTCATAATGGCGGGCGGGGTTGGCCGTTTTCTCATGCCACTTCTCGCTCGCGATACCACCCGCGTAGCCTCGCGCCGGCAGGAAGATTTTAACCTGGCAGATCGTTTTTTCGGTCGCTCACTGACCGCTTTCATTTATCAAATCACCCAGCGCGACGTGATTTATTTTGTATTTCTTCTTTTGGCGATCGCCGGTCGCGCCTCATGGATTCTGCACATTTTCTTCGCTTTTTCCGTGATCACGCTGCTCTTCAGGATGTTCAGGAGGAGTTGGCGGCTCGATTCGCGTGACGCCGACATGCATACCTAGCATTCGAGCAGGTATGTCTGGCTGATACAAACTGACGGAAGACACCTGCAACACGCAACATGACGGAACCTTTTCGCCCGCCATTATTGATCGTCGCAGATTCGCCGGAGGCGCTGACTGACCTATGCGGCATCTCGCTGCTGGAACGAATGCGTCGCATCGCACTGCAGCTCGGTTTTCGCGAGGCGATGATTTTGTCCAACTCAGTTAAGGCGATAGCTGCGCATCTCGCTAACGAGTCGTGGCATCGTGCAGATTTGTCGCTCACGTTTCGAGAGCGCACCGGTGCGAATGTCACGGTCGGTGATATTTTGAATTGCCTTCCTGCGCTGAGGGTCGCCTCCGACGGGCGGGTCGTCATCGTATTCGCGGGTTTTTATTGCGATGAACGCCTGCTGCGCTCGGTCGCGGGCGCACAGACCGACTCGGTTCTTATCGATTCGGATCCTCCATCCATTATCGCGCCGCTTTTGGAAAATTCAGACAGCGATTCATCCCGGCTTTTGTGTGCGGCTTTGCTCTCGAGTGAATGGCTTTTTCGGCAAAATCGCGCTGGCACTCTCGTGGAAGAGATTACTTCGGATGCGATGGCGGGTCGCATCGCGCGCGTTGACGCTGCCCAACAGCAAGCATACGTGCAAAGCATGCGCAGGACTGTGCGGCCAGTCTTCTTTCCGGCTCCTTCGCTCGAGCGCCGTCCGCTGGCCGAACATTGTCTGCGTGACGCTACGCAAAAAGGTGCCCTTGATTTTCCGGCGCTTGTGCACGCACCGATTGAGAAGTGGCTGGTTTCGCATCTTTGTCGAACGCCGATCACTCCGAATCAGATCACTGTTGGAACCGGAGTTCTCGGTGTAGGCGTGACGTTGCTTTATGCCTGCGGGTATCTTTGGGCTGGAGTGTTGGTCGCCGTTGTTATTGGAGTTCTCGATGGAGTCGATGGCAAACTCGCACGTTTAAAAGCGCAAACGACCAAGATTGGAAAGAGAGAGCACGACCTCGATTATGTTGTTGAAACGTCCTGGTGGGCGGCGCTGGCGTATCATTTTCATGCCACCGGTCCGGTTCGATACGCTTACGTAATTTTCTTCGCCTTCTTTGTCTTTCATAGGCTGGAACGCGCGGCCACAAAAGCCGTTCGACGACGAATTGGTCGAAACCTGGATGACTTCACTCCATTTGATCGTCTCGTGCGCCTCGTCGCTGGCCGTCGCAACATTTATACCTGGCTGTTCACTTTTTTTGTTGTCATTGGAGCCCCGGCGACTGGTTTCATTTGCCTTTGTTTCTGGGGGATAGCGAGCGCGGTCATTCACATCTTCCGTGCGCTGCAAATCGGCTTTACCGAGCAGAACAAAAGTTGCGCGAACGTCAACGGCCGCGTGAAAGAAGCTGCTTAAGAAATTGAACTTCGCTTGCCGCGAAGTTGGCTGTCGATGATAAGGCCGTCTTTCATTTCGTGGATCCAATCGCACGCTTCGGCAATGGCCGGATTGTGTGTAGCGAGTAGCAACGCCTTGCCCCGTTCATGCACAAGATTCTGCAACAGCTCAAATGCGCGCTCGGAGTTTGCAGTGTCGAGATTGCCTGTCGGTTCATCGGCGAGAATGACGCGCGGATCGTTTGCCAACGCACGTGCGATGGCAACGCGCTGTTGTTCGCCTCCGGAAAGATGCCGGCTGGGCCGTCGCAACTTGTCGCCCAAGCCCACGCCGTCAAGCAATTCGGCAGCGCGATCGCGCATCTGTGCATCCGAGAGTTGACCAAGCTTACGCATTGGGATCATCACATTTTCCTCCGCAGTGAAGTCCTCCATCAAGAAATGGAATTGAAAGATGAAGCCGATGAATTTGTTCCGCTTCTGCGCGAGCTCATCGTCGCTGAGATGGGACACCGCTTCGGTTTCGATGGCAACACGCCCGGCGTCAGGTGTATCGAGCAAACCGAGAATATAGAGCAACGAGCTTTTGCCACACCCCGACGGGCCGACCACGGCGTGAACGCTTCCAGTCTCGATCTCAAGCGACACACCGCGCAGAGCGTGCACGCGTTCCTCTTCTTCGCCGAGATAGCGTTCGAGCCCATCGCAACTCAGGCTAACTTGTGCACTCATCTCGATCCCCGAATGGTGACCACCGGTGGCAACTCAGCGGCGCGTCGTGCTGGGACATAACTGGCGATAAACACAGCCAGAAGCGCGAGTAACGTCGCAAACGCATAATGGTGCCAGTCCCACGTCACCAAAAAATAATTTGTGTAGAGCAAGCCGCGGAGACGAATGGGAATGTGCGATACACCCCACGTCATTAATGCGCCGAGCACGCAACCCAGCACCGATCCAGCCGCAGCGATTAGTGCGCCCTGCCAGAGGAAGATTGCACTGATGTCTCTGCGGCGGTACCCCATGGAACGCAAAATCGCGATCTCTTTAATCTTCGCGAGGACCGACATCGTAAGGACATTAAAAATTCCGAAGCCGGCCAAAAGAATGATGAGCGAAACAGTAATCGCAACGGACATTCTTAAGGTTAGAAATAATTGGAGCGTGCTCTCTTCGCGTTCCTGCCAGCTGAGAGCATTGTGCTGGAAGAGTGTTTCGAAGCGGCTGGCCAACACAGGCGCACGATTCCGGTCGCGCAGTTTATAGATGATCAT
>DASXYB010000079.1:0-2403 GCA_036502745.1 Candidatus Udaeobacter sp. | reverse complement strand
TGAAAGCGCCCCCAATTGGCAGCAAGCTCCGCTTTTGTCAGGTATCCTGCTCCGAAGAGTGCAGTAGCAATGATGCCCATAGTCTTCTGTGCGTCGTTTCCACCGTGCCCAAGGCTGTACGCTGCGGCGGAGAATAGCTGAAGTCTCCGGAACCATACGTCAACGCGTTGAGGTGCCTTGTTCCGCAGTAACCAAAAAATGGCCACCATAAAGGAAAAGCCGAGCACTAATCCCATGAAGGGAGCCACCACGATAAAAAGCAAGGTTTTGTACCAGCCGGCGGGAATGATTACTCCAAAACCGGAGCGCATGATTGCAGCGCCCGCATATCCACCGATCAATGCATGCGAGGAGGAAGTCGGGAGGGCCCACCACCAGGTTAAAAGATCCCACACGATTGCTCCCAGCAACCCGGCGATCACGACAAATTGTGTCACTTCGGAAACTCGAATCATTCCTTGTCCGATGGTCTTGGCGACGGCTGTTCCCAAAACAAATGCAGCTATGAAGTTGAAGAATGCCGCCCAAAGCACGGCGATTTTAGGGGACAGTACGCGAGTTGAGACTACGGTCGCGATGCTATTGGCCGCGTCATGAAATCCGTTCAGGAAATCAAACGATAACGCGACTAGCAGGGTTATAATCAGCAGCAGAATATCGCTCGTCACCGGCAAGTTTTCCGTTTCGTCGCCGTCATGCGTTTTTTACGACTACGGTCTCAAGCACGTTGGCCGCATCCTCAGCCTTATCGGTAGCAGTTTCCAAAACTTCGAGCAGTTCTTTGCTCTTTATTAGGTTGATCGGGTCTTTTTCGGTATCGAACAACTTGCCGATGGCTTCCCGTGATGCAACATCTGCTTCGTTCTCAAAGCGCTTGATCTCGACACAACGAGCCAAAACGTCGCCATTCCTTTGCAGGTGAGATACGGCCTGTGCCAACTCTTGGCATTGCGCCAGAATGAGTTTGGAAAGCTGTGCAGCCGCAGGCGGTGGATCAGTGATTTTGTACATTGCGATCCGCTCCGCTGCCGCATTCATGAAATCTAGAACATCATCCAGCGACGACGCGAGGCGATGGATATCCTCGCGATCAAATGGAGTGATAAATGTCTGATTCAACTTCGTGAGAACAGAATGCGTGAGTTCATCACCAACATGCTCAATTCTTTTAATCTCGGCCGTTTTTTCTTCAGTACGTTGGTAATGTTCGAACAAATCCACCAGAACTCGGGCGCCTGAGATAAGGTTCTCGGCGATCTCGGAGAACATTGTGAAGAAAGTGGTATCACGCGGAATAAGGCGAACCATTGGGGAAAGAGCTCTCCGGCATCTGGCTGTCTGATGTTCGCTTCTGTAATCGAAAACTCGTCACTATCTCATGCATTATGATGTGAGTCAATGGCCGACCGCGGTAACTGCCCCGCCACAATCATTTTGGTCGAGGACGATGAGGATGTAAGTGGCTTGATTAGACTTCATCTGGAGGCGGCGGGTTTCATTACACAATGGCAGGATCGCGAGCTTGCCTTTGAGAGCGGAGCCGACGATTACTTGACTAAACCATTTCGGCCAGCAGATCTGATATCGCGAGTGCGCGCGTTGTGTGAACGTCGATGCTGATGAAGAACACGCGTCTAGCGCGGTCCCTTAGATACATGCTCTGACAGCACAGTCGAACGTCGAGGAATGCAAGCATGGACGAGGAAGATGATTCCCAACACTGTGCCCGTCCCAACTGTTACCCACCGCATGAAATCAATTAAAGCGCTTTGGACGCCCATCACGATAGTGTGGATCGGATACAGCTGATCCGCAACGTTACTTTGATACCCGGATACATGCCATATCAGAGGTCATGAACCAGCTCTTCGACGCGTGTGTAGCCTGTTTGTGACCGACAACGGCAGTGTGGACATGCCAAGGCTGGGGCACAAACCGACGGCCCGGAAAAAACCGAAGTAATCTCCCCAGTGCCTATCCGGAAGGCTCAGTATGAGGGAATGGACTCCCTCGTGATTGAGATACATGGCTTGACGGTTCGGTATGACCCGAAAACTGCCGCATCCGCATTCGCGATTAAGGAGGTAGGACTGCGCATCGGGGCGGGCGAAGTTGTCGGCGTTCTCGGCGAATCAGGATCGGGCAAGAGCACTTTAGCTGCGGCAATCATGCGCCTACTGCCCTCAACCGCTGAGTGCCACGGTCAAATTCTTTTTGAGAATCGCGATCTAATGGCGATGGGGCTGGATGAGTTGCAGCGGATTCGTGGCAAATACATTTCGTTAATACCCCAGGACCCCGCAACCTCTCTCAATCCCGTTATCCGTATCGGCACGCAAATTTCTGAGGTGCTGCGGGCTCATTTGCAACTAAATCATAGCGAGCGAAAGAAGCGCGTTCAGG
>DASXYB010000078.1:0-4488 GCA_036502745.1 Candidatus Udaeobacter sp. | reverse complement strand
CGTGATTGCGATCGCTTGTCTCTTGTTAGGCGGCGTTTCGACGCTGGTCATCATTGTCGACCTGTTGGCCGGTCATGCGCAGCAGATGTGGATTATGAATCTGGTGTGGCCGATCACAGCTCTTTATGCCGGTCCGCTTGCCCTGTGGGGTTACTTTACCGCCGGACGACTCTCCACCAGGCGAGCCGCTATGGAAGCGAAGCGACACGCAGAGGACCCGCCGGGAAAGAAGAAGCCGTTCTGGCAAATGGTGGCACTGGGCGCGACGCATTGCGGAAGCGGCTGCACGCTAGCCGACGTTGTCGGTGAATGGGCGCTCGTGTTTTTTCCGCTCACGCTCTTCGGGATGAAAATTTTCGGAGCTTGGGTAGTCGATTATGCGCTTGCGCTGTTGTTCGGCATCTTTTTTCAGTACTTCACCATCGCGCCGATGCGGAATCTCGGATTCGCTGAAGGAATGATCCAGGCAGCTAAGGCCGATTTTCTTTCACTCAGTGCGTGGCAGATCGGGATGTACGGGTGGATGGCGATTGCCACCTTTGTCATCATTGGTCACGAGATCCCGAAGACCGGTCCGATCTTTTGGTTCATGATGCAGATCGCGATGCTGGCAGGTTTCATTACCAGCTATCCAGTGAACTGGTGGCTGCTTCGCGCCGGCATCAAAGAAACAATGTGAGCGGATTTGTCGATAGTGCGCGGTAACGCGCCATCTGACGTTAGAAAACATTCGCCAAACCCTTTTCACCACCGCCGTTTTCTTTGTGGGCTTCCGCGCGCTCACGGTTGGTATGCCTAACGACAGTGGAACAACAAGCTTACTTCAAAGGCAGGCCGCCTCGTTTGGAAACTTACACTACGAGCATCTCGAAAATTACCGCGCCCAGTAACCAGTCTCAGGAACTTCAACGGTTCTCAAATAGACGAAAAGAGAATGGCATCTGCGAGCAACTACTTCCTGCTAATCGGCGCGAAGTGAGCAAGCATTCAGAAGTTTTGCAAGAGGTTACATATTTGTAATTGGGCGGCAACCTTGACGTCATGTCGGGACCAAAATTGCCAAGAGCATGAAAGGGTTATGACTAATCGGAGTTGCTCTCTTAGCGCGAGTCGCTGGAACGGGATCGGGACCAATTGTTTGTGGAATAAAGTTGCATACCGGAGAAAGCAAAAATGAAAAAAAGAACCAAAATCACGCTAAGGACAAGAATCTATCTGACAATTGCAGGGCTCTTAGCGCTCACAGGAGTGCTTTACGCCGCGACTCCGATTTTCTTTACTCCATTCCCCGAAGCCACTGGTGTGGCCGTTTGCCCATCCAATTTCTATGCGACGGGATGGTGCGACCAAAATTTCTATGGGGTCGACTGTCTCGGGAATCGCTCGGTGTTGGCGTCGATTCCACTTGGGAATCAGCCCTGCATTGAAAAATACATGGCTATCGCTCCAAGGCAGTCCATTCAGGCCGGGTTCACCCCGCGCGACGTTTTTATCACAGAAGGCCAGTACATCTGGAAGTACGATTTTTCGTTAGGTACTATCACGTTCTTTGCGCAGGTCGGGTGCCTCTTCTCGGACCACACCGCAATTACGTTCGACCATGTGGGCACATTTGGATACAAAATGATTATAACGTGCGAGACCGGACCCATCTGGACGGCTGACAACCTTCCAGGAGGACCACATGTCACGTTCCTCGCGAACACTTCGGACCTCTCGCATGATCCGCCTATTATCACGCACATTGAAGGACCAGCTATAGCGCCGCTAAGTTTTGGGCCCTTCGGCGGTCAGATCCTGGTGGCCGGCGAGGACCTCAATCAGATTATCGCAATCGATAGCTCGGGCAACATTACTTATAATGCTTTCAATTGGTCCCCTGCTCTTCAAGCTGAGGCGAATGCAGAAAACGTCAATGTTATCCCGGAGAATCCGTGCACATTCGGCTGCACGACCGGCGCCTTCTTTCAGGCGATAGAAGACTATGGCTTCTTCCTGTATTATGCCCCTATCGACTTCCAAGGGTTGGGTGGCAACGTGATCGTTACCACCGAGGCCGAGCCACCGGACACCAGCGCCGGCACCCTTCTCGTTACGTACAATGCGGTGACGAACAGCTATGATACCACGGTGTTCGACCCCATTTTCAACTTTACTATAAACGAGGGCGCCATGTTTGTTGACTGCGACGCGGTGACGCCGACGCCAACACCGACGGCTACGTTCACACCAACTCCGACGCCTACAGCGACATTTACCCCGACGGCAACCTTTACGCCAACAGCTACGGCAACGGCAACCTTTACGCCCACGGCCACGGCAACATTCACGCCAACGCCTACAGCCACGGCAACATTTACGCCAACGCCGACGCCGACACCAACGGTCCCGCCAATGCTTCCATGCCCCGCCGGCCTGTTCCTTGCCGGTAAAACCACAGCGGGCGGCGCTCCCGGCGATATCGACGTCGCCTACGATCAGTTCCCGGCCCCGAATGACAACAGCTACGGCGTCAATGCCGTCGGCTGGGGGAACAAGGGCCACAGCTTCAAGGACCTGAAAAATAGTGACAAGGCAGGGTTCCAGATCATCAAACCGGACGGCTCGGTCGCAGTCAGCTTCAACGTTGACTATCTCACCTCGAAGACGGGAGTTCCGTCAGGCTACGCGTCGCTTGGCCCATTCGGCGGTGACGGCAGCATCGTCACCAACAGTTCGCCTCCGCTCACCAGCGACGGGACTACGATCCAGTGGGATTCGTCTCTTGCTAGGGATCTGAACGGCGTCCAGAATCCGTTTGGAACCTATCCGGCGCCAACGTACTTCATGGGCGGCGCCCAGACAATCGGCCTCCCGCCGGGCCCCAACACCGCCGATCTGCTGACCGACTCGCCTCCTGTCGACTGCAGCCTCGCCACTGATCCCGCGACGTGCCTGATTATCTACGGCACGCCGAAGGGAAGTCAGTACCCGTTGGCGGACCCCAACCCGTGGAGTGCGTCGTACGACAATCCGGAATACAATTCGATTCCGGTCGGTAGTTCGGACTTCGAAGCGCATCTGGCGAGGCACATCGACGGCTGGAACTTCCACGACACCTATTTCGTGACGTTCAAACAGGCCTATCTGACTAACATCGGATTCGACTTTACCAATTGGGAGTACGCTCATTACGATGCGGCTACTAACACAGCCAGTTGTTCCGACCGCGGACCCGGGGCGCCATGGTGTGTCGCGCCGAACATTACGGTCCTGCATAACTCGCCGGCAAAGGTTTGCCCGACGCCCCCTTGCAATGACCTGACAGTCACAAAGCGTGAGATCAAGGACAAGCAGGTGAAGATCACGATCCAGAACAACTGTTCGACTGACGCGTTCATCACCAACCTGATGCTCTCGTGGCCGGAGGGAGCAAACGGTAATCTGACGCAGATCAAGCTTGACGGCGACGTCATGTGGAATGGTCCTCCAACGGGCAGCCCGATAAACTTCGGGGCTCCGCCACTGGTGGCCGACCAGAACAAGCGAAAGATCAACCACAACTCGAGTGATGTGCTCACATTCATCTTCGAGAACAATGTGGCCCCGCTGGACAATGCAGCGTACAGCGGCAGTGCGACCTTTGATGGTGGGTTCGTCCTGGATCTGGGCTTGCCAACACCGTAAATTCGCAATCGCCCCTAAACGCCCGCGACGATTTCCCCTTGTCGCGGGCGTTTTCTTTCGGCCTGATCGTGAGGTCTGGACTTTTTTCTGATCGGCGGCTAACGCAATTGTAACTCCGTTGAAATTTGCAGACAACATGGCTTCCGCAGCTTGTAACTCGTAAGGCTCCTAACTCGAGCACCGCGTGCAAATCCTCGCGCGCCGAATTGGTAGGGAATTAAAGGCGGCCGAGTACTATGCCGTGAATTAACGCGCGCGGGGCTGCACAACGGCAAGCACCGTTAAGCTGAAATCGCGATCACGCTGGCACCTAACGACAGTCGAACAACAAGCTTATTAAAGGCGGGCGGCCTCGCTTAAGACTTACGATTATCCATCCCTCCGAAATTACGGCGCCGCAGTGACGACTTTCAGCAGTTTCAATCGTGCTTTAAAGACCAAAATGGAATGGCATCTGCGCCTAACCGGGTTTCCTGCTAAATCGGCGCGAAGTGAAGCAGGATTTAAGCAATTTGGCTAGAGGTTACATACTGGTAATTGGCCAGCAACCCTGTCGTCACGGCCGCAATCGAAACTGCCGATATTATGAAAAAGTTATCAACAGGATTAATTGCAGTTGCTCTTTTAATGGGAGTTGCTGGAACTGTCTTCGCCAACGCGAAGGAGGAAGTTAAACAGGATGCGAACATTCTGAAAAATTTCAGCACGGTGCCGGAACGACAAATTCCCCCGGCGGTGCTGAAAAACGCAAAGGGTTTCGCGATCTTTCACGTGGTCGACGTGGCTCTGCTCGTAAATGGCAAAGGCGGTCCTGGCATCGTT
>DASXYB010000077.1:0-4518 GCA_036502745.1 Candidatus Udaeobacter sp. | reverse complement strand
TGAGGAACAGGGCCAAGGCGTGAAGCTGTTTTCAACAGCTTCATTCAAGTGCGTGCACGAGTAAGCCGTTGAAAACGGCTAGACTCGCAATCAGACGTGTTGCACCGGCTTGAAAACCCGGTGTTAACGAATGCCAGTGAGCACGTCAGGGTCGAAATTTGCAGCCAAATTTTCAATCGTGCATTGACAGTACGCGCGGCGGTTTTATAGTCGTCGCCCCCAGACACAATTCGCGACTGAAAAATTTGCGACGCATTTTAGAAAAGACATCAGCATGCCATTGACTGAACTTATCCTTACCGAAAATGTTCCCGGGCTCGGCGCCGAGGCCGACCTGGTCAAGGTGCGTCGCGGTTATGCGCGCAATTATCTTCTGCCGCGTAAAATGGCGCACGAAGTCACACCCGCGGCTTTGCGTCAGCTTAATGCGCTTAAGCAGAAGCGCGCCGAACGCGAAGCACGCGAGTTGAACGACGCTCAGGAAGTGGCGCGCCGCATCGGCAAGACGCGCTTTGTTTTTACACTCGAGACTGGCGAGACCGGTAAGGCATTTGGATCAGTAACAGCGCAGGACATCGTGAACCGGCTGAAAAACGAAGTCGGCGCAGAGATCGATCGGCACAAAATTGTTCTGGAGCGCCCGATCAAAGATACCGGCGAGCACGAGATCGCCATCAAGCTGCATCACGACGTGACCGCGCAGCTTGTGTTTCAGGTGAAATCGGCAGCAGAACCAAAGGCTGACGCGTCACCTGCCGCTGGGCCTGAAGAAGCTGACAAGAAGCGACGACGAATTGTCCGCGGGAAAAAAGAACAGCCAAAACAAGAAGAAAAATAAATGGCGACTCCAACGTCCGCATGGACAGGAGAGAAGCCTCGTAAAGCGGGAAATGGCGCTGGCCGAGGTTCGGCAGCGCGAAGTGGCGAAAAACTTATTCCCATTTCGCCAACAGGTTCTGCGCAGGATGTTCACCGGACACCGCCGCATAGCGTCGAGGCGGAACAGGGCGTTCTGGGTTCAATGCTGATTTCTCCGCGCGAAACGATCGCTGAATGCGTCGAGAAGATTAACGAAGAGTATTTTTATGTCCCTGCCCACCGGACAATCTACGACGTTCTTGTCGATCTTTGGAACACCAGACAAGGCATCGATCTGATCACATTCACACAGGTGCTGCGCGATCGGACCCTCCTCGACAGCGTTGGCGGGGCGGGATTCGTCACGAACTTGTTCACGTTCGTTCCGACCGCCGCGAACGTGCAGTACTATCTGGAGATCGTTCGCGACAAATATATTCTGCGACAGATCATTTCCGCTGCCACCGAGAGTGTCCGTCGCGCGTACGAAGAGCAGGAGGAGGTCGACAGTCTTCTGGACGAAGTGGAACAGAAGATCTTCGACGTCGGCGAAGATCGGTTCAAAGGCCAGATGCTCTCGATGAAAGATCACGCGATGCAAGCGATCGAGACCATCGAGAAGCTCTACGAACGCAAAGGCAGCATCACCGGGATCTCAACCGGTTTCGTTGAGTTCGATCGCATGACCAGCGGCCTCCATCCGTCCGAAATGGTCGTGATTGCAGCGCGCCCCAGCATGGGAAAAACCGCGCTCGCCATGAACATTGCCGAATATGTGGCGATCAACGAAAAGCTGGCCGTCGGCGTGTTCAGCTTGGAAATGAGCAGTCAGCAACTCGTGCAACGACTGCTTTGCTCCCGAGCGCGCGTAAACTTGCAGAGGGTCCGCGACGGTTTTTTGGGCGAGCGCGATTTTCCTAGCCTGACGGCTGCAGCGTCAAAATTGGCGGAGGCTAGGATGTTCATCGATGACAGCGCCAGCCTCAGCATTTTGGAACTGCGGGCAAAAGCGCGCCGGCTGAAGGCGCAGCATGATGTGAGCCTCATCATCGTGGATTATTTGCAATTGCTCAGATCAACTACGCGGCGTGCGCAGGATAACCGCCAGCTCGAAATCTCGGAAATTTCTGCCGGGCTCAAAGCATTAGCCAAAGATTTGAAAATTCCTGTCATAGTCGTGGCGCAATTGAACCGGCAACCAGAACAGCGCACCGGCGGGAAACCGCGTTTGAGCGATCTCCGCGAATCGGGATCCATAGAGCAGGATGCGGATCTGGTCGGATTACTCGTTAGGCCCGAGATGTACGAGGAGGATGAGGAGGCGCGTGTGGAGAAGGCGGGTGAAGCAGAGTTGATTATCGCCAAGCAGCGCAACGGCCCTGTGGGCGAAATTCCGCTAACGTTCC
This sequence comes from Candidatus Udaeobacter sp., assembly GCA_036502745.1. GTDB lineage: Bacteria > Verrucomicrobiota > Verrucomicrobiia > Chthoniobacterales > UBA10450 > Udaeobacter. Next base: position 2,254 of record DASXYB010000077.1, on the reverse strand, counting down.
TGAAGGAATACACACGGTTCGAAACTCGCGCCCGTAACGTGAGCGAGCCGGAAGAGGCGTTCTAGGGTAGGGCGCTTCACCTGAACCTCTCGGCGGGTTTAATCGCGGTCGCGCCGGGCGATTGAGGTCAGTCGCCCCTACCTTAGCGATTTCGCCGCTTCAATCACGTGCTGGGCATCCATGCCGCGTTCCTTCATTACTTCGGGCCCGGGCGCGCTCATGCCGAAGTCGTGCAGTCCGACGACTTTCCCGTCGAGCCCTACATATTCGTACCAAATCTCCGTTACGCCGGCTTCCATCGCCACGCGTTTCCGGCATTCGTTAGGCAAAACTTCTTCGCGATATCCTTGCGGCTGGCGGTTGAATCTTTCAAAACACGGCATGGAAACGACGCGGACGCCGTCGCCCAGCTCCTTCGCCGCGGCAAGCGCGTGCTGCAATTCGCTGCCGCACGAGAGAATGATTAGCTCGAGTTTTCCGGTTTCTTTTTGCGCGATATAACCGCCGCGCAGCACTCCTTCGCGACGCAGATTTACATCGATATCGTTCAACATCGGAACAGCCTGACGTGTGAGCGCGAGGAAAGTCGGACCGTCGGTTCGTTGCATCGCAGCCACGAATGCGCCCGCGGTCTCTTCCGGATCAGCGGGCCGAATCACGTCAATGTTTGGGATCAAACGAACCGAGCTGACGGTCTCCACGGGTTGATGCGTCGGACCATCTTCGCCGACACCAATCGAATCGTGTGTGAAAATATAAGTGTTCGGCAACTTCGACAATGCGCTGAGCCGAATGGCGCCACGGCAATAATCGGTAAACACCGTGAACGTTGCGCCTGATGCGCGAAACAGCCCGTGATAGGAGATACCGTTGAGGATCGCACACATGCCGTGCTCTCGAATGCCAAAACGGACGTTGCGCCCGGCGAAATCGTCGCGAGAGAAATCGCCGCCGTCTTTGATGTAATTCATTGTCGATCCGTACAGATCGGCGCTCCCGCTCATAAGCAGCGGCATTGCTTGCGCGGTCGGCTGCAACACTTCGCCGCCCGCTTTGCGGGTCGCCAGTTTCGCGTCCGTTGGAAACTCTGGAATCTTCGACAAGAGATCGGGCGGGACTTCTCGCGCGAGGCCGTCATCAAGCAGCTTCGCTTTGTCGGCGTTTTTCGCGCGCCAAGCATGATAGGTTTTTTCCCAGCGATCATACTCAGCAAGCAGTGTCTTTTTATGCTGGGCGAAATAGTCGTACACATCTGGCGACACGAAATAATGCTCCTCCGGCAAGCCGAGCGCCTTCCGCGCGGCATCGATGAATTTCGCGCCGGCTTCACCGTGCGCCTTATATGTGCCCGCGACTTCTGGAATGCCTTTTCCAACCAGCGTATGCGCAATGATGAATTGCGGTTTGCCGTTGTCGCGGCGTTTCGCGACGTCGCACGCGTCGAGAAACTGTCGCATGTCCTGGCCTTCGACTTCCTGGACGTCAAAGCCGTACGCCTTCATCCGCTGTCCCGTGTCCTCGAACTGCGTAAGCTTTGCCGGGGCATCCAGCGTGACGGCATTGGAATCGTAAATGAAAATTAGATTGTCGAGGCCCCAAAGGCCGGCGAGCGCGCACGCCTCGGATGCGACACCCTCCTGCAGGTCGCCGTCACCGCACAAACAGACCACGTGCTGATCGAAAATTCTGTGCTCATCGGTGTTGAACCGTGCCGCAGCCATGTTCGTTGCCATGGAGATGCCAACCGCGTTGCCCACGCCCTGACCGAGCGGTCCGGTGGTGCATTCGACGCCGGGAGTTACTCCAAATTCAGGATGGCCCGGCGTTTTGGAATGCAATTGCCGAAAACGTTTGATTTCCGACATCGGCAAATCGTAGCCGCTCATGTGCAGCCACGCGTAGAGGAACATGCTGCCGTGCCCGGCGGAGAGGACGAAGATATCGCGATTGATCCAACGAGGCTGGTCCGGATTATATCTCAGCGCATGACCGAAAAGCACTGCGCCGATTTCAGCGCAACCGAGCGGGAGCCCGAGATGGCCTGACTGCGAGGCTTGTACTGCGTCCATGCACAAACCGCGCGCCTGATCCGCTGCTTTCGAAAGTATTTCGATGTTCAAATTCATGCTAGGCTTATAATCCCAGCGCAGCCATTCGTCATTCGGATTTCATTCTCAACAATGAATCAAACCACTCTCGTTAAAGTTGCCGAGCGGCTGGAAGGTTTGGCAGGCAAACTTCCCGAAAAAATTCG
>DASXYB010000076.1:0-2819 GCA_036502745.1 Candidatus Udaeobacter sp. | reverse complement strand
CTTGGCGGACTGTTCCTCTTCGGTCCAATCGGATTTATCGTCGGACCGATCGTCTGCGGACTTTTTCTTACTGTTTGGGACATTTACGGCACTACTTTCAGGGAAATCCTGCCGCCGGTAACAAGCTTCCGCCGCTCGGATCAGGATGCATCGGCGATGATCCCGCAAGAATCCTCCGATCAATAAATTTGCGCTTTGTGCTAATCGTAAATGTGCGTTGCCTTAATCCAGCTAGTCGGGCAGTAAATATCCGATGAACGAAACGTTCAAAAGCGAACGAGCGCCCGAACCGGTGGGCGCGTTTCCGCACGCCAAACGTGTAGGCGAACTTTTATTTTTGTCTGGGATCGGACCGCGTGTGCGCGGAAGCAAAGAAATTCCCGGCGTGACGCTCGATTCCTCTGGCAACGTGGTGAGTTACGATATCGAAACGCAATGCCATGCCGTATTCGAGAATGTGCGGCTCGTGCTCGAAGACGCTGGCGCGACCTGGCAGGACATTATCGATGTCACAGTTTTTCTTACTGACATGAAAAAGGATTTCCCCATCTACAACCGCATTTACGCGGAGTACTTCGCAGGCCCAGCCAAACCAAATCCGACTCGCACAACAATCGAGGTTACGGCGTTGCCTACGCCCATTGCGATCGAGCTCAAGGTGATTGCCGCCGTAGGATAATAATCTGGGGAGCACACGCGCCGCGCGTGTCGTTTGACGCGCCCTCGCGTCGAACCTTCTTCGATACGATCATGATCATGAGCAACAGGAAGCAATTTTTCATTGTCGCCGATCACACCGGCATCACGGTTTCAAATCTCGAACGTTCGCTCGCATTTTGGCGGGATGTGCTGGGCTTCGAGCTTTCACATACCGCGCATCAAACAGGTGAATTGGCCAAGGAGATCACCGGTGTTGAACGCGCTGAGCTAAAGCTTGCGGTCCTAAAAACGCCGGGTGGTCACAAGATCGAACTACTCGAATATCTCGCGCCTGCAGATCGTAGACGCCCAAATCTCCGATCGTGCGATGTTGGTTCAGCGCATATTGCGCTGCTTGTTGAAGATCTCGACGCCGTGCTTGAGCGGATTGCACCATCGGGTTGGAAAGCAGCCGGCAAACCGCAGACACTCAACACAGGGCCGAATGCTGGTAAACGCGTCGTATATGTCCGCGACCCCGACGGTACAACCATCGAGTTCATGCAGCCGCCGGCTCAACGCAGTTGATAGTGGATGATTGAGTATTGAGAGCAGCTTGCGCAGAAGAGAACCTCTGAATTGAGCGTTGGACGTTGGGCGTTGAGCGTTGGACGTTTGCTGCTGATTTATGACGACGGTTTTTTCCACCGATGAAGACTTCGCGCGACAACTGGATGCTGAGGATCCGCTCCGCGATTTCCGCGAAAAATTTTCAGTGCCGCTCGGCAAGGATGCCAAGCCCGTCATCTATTTCGCCGGCAACTCGTTAGGCCTGATGCCAAAATCGGCGCGAAAGATCGTCGATGATGAGTTGGACAACTGGGCCAGGCTTGGCGTGGATGCGCATCATGCTACGGGGACACCGTGGTACTCGTACCATGAAGCGCTACGCGAACCAACGTCGCGACTCGTTGGCGCGAAGCCATTCGAAGTTATCTGCATGAACAGCCTTACGGTGAATCTTCACCTGATGATGGCGACGTTTTATCGGCCAACAAAGTCGCGCTTCAAAGTGCTGATGGAAGATCCAGCGTTCCCTTCTGATACCTACGCGATTAAGACGCAGCTCATTCATCACGGACTGAATCCGAAAGACGCCTTGGTTCTGGCGCGCCCGCGCAAAGGCGAGTTCACCGCACGCACGGAAGACATCGTCGATCTGATCGAGGAGCACGCTGATCGCCTTGCGGTGGTGATCATGGGCGGCGTGAATTTTTTTACCGGTCAATTGGTCGACATCGAAAAGATCACGGCTGCAGCACAGAAACACGGAATCCTTGCTGGGTTCGATCTCGCGCACGCGGTCGGCAACGTGCCGTTCTCGTTGCACGAATGGAATGTCGATTTCGCCGTGTGGTGTTCATACAAATATTTGAATGCCGGTCCCGGCGCGGTCGCGGGTGCGTTTGTGCACGAACGGCACGCGACGAACACAAAACTGCCGCGGCTCGCTGGTTGGTTCGGGAATGATCCAAACACACGATTCAGATTGCATCTCGAACCGGAGTTCGTCCCCGTTGCGTCCGCTGATGGTTGGCAGATTAGTAATCCTCCGATTTTCTCGATGGCGCCGCTGCGAGCATCGCTCTCAATTTTCCAGGACGCCGGCGGGATGGCACCGCTTCGCGCAAAATCGATGAAACTTACCGGGTATCTCGAATTCCTAATCGAACAAACCGGTTCAAAAAAATTCTCGATAATCACGCCGGCTGACCCGAATGCGCGCGGCGCACAATTATCGATCCAGGCGCACGAGCATCCGAAGCAGTTGCACGAAGAACTCATCGCCGCTGATGTGAAATGCGATTTTCGTGAACCGAATGTGATTCGCGTCGCGCCGGCGCCGCTGTACAACACCTTTCACGAAGTCTGGCGGTTCGCACAGATTCTCGCCGCTCACAAATGAGCTTTGGAGCGCTGGCGTTTCCTTGCGGAGTAGTTGTAGCGGCGTTCGCCGCGGCGAACGCCGACCGAATTTAGTCACGCGCTTCACGCCGATAAACGCCCAAGCCTCTGAAAAGATGGAAAACTTTATCTGTGTGCAATGCGGGACCCAATTTGCTGAGACTGCAGAACCGCCGTCGCGCTGTCCAATTTGCGAAGACGAACGCCAATTCGTC
>DASXYB010000075.1:0-3953 GCA_036502745.1 Candidatus Udaeobacter sp. | reverse complement strand
GCGATCTCACCTGCTCCGTAACTTCTGCGCCATCGTCGCATTGACGATAGCAGTCGCCGCGCAGCCGTGTCTGGCGTTCGACCCTAACGAATGGCGTAACGCGCAGGCGCTCGACATTCCAGTCAGCGGACTCGTGCGCCTGAATATTCCGACGGTAACATTGGACGCAGCGCAGCCTGGGCTTGAAGACCTGCGCATCATCGATTCTACAGGAAACCAGGTTCCTTATCTGATCGAGCGATTGCTGCCGGACCCTGAATCAACGATACGGCCAACGGATTTTGGCAGCACCATCGAGAACGGAGCGACGCACCTAATCCTTAAAACCGGAACAAGCGCGCCGATTACTGGCGTGACTCTTGAAACGCCAGCAACGCGCTTTATGAAAGCTGCGGATGTCGAAGGATCGACCGACGGAAGGACTTGGACGAAACTCGCCGGCGGCGATTCGTTGTTTCAGTTGTCGAACGGCGCAACGAAACTACGCGTTTCAATCCCTGAGGGCGCGTGGCAATTGTTGCGCATCATCATCGACGATCTGGGATCGCCACCAATCCCTTTCACCGGGGCGCACCTGCACAAGGCGCGCACAAACGCGCCCGCGGAACCGGTGGCGGTCACAATTAAATCGCGCGACGAAACTCCCGGAGTAACGAGACTCGCTCTCGATCTTGGCGCAGCGAATCTGACTTTGGGATCTCTGCGAATCGAGAGTAACGAACCGGTATTCACGCGCAATGTTACCCTCGCCGTATCCGAGGTAGGCGATGAGGGCATTCGCGAGCGCAACATCGCCGACGCTGTCATTTATCGAGTAAATGTGAACGGCAAAAATGAAGCGCGGCTGGAGATTCCGCTCGAATCGCAACTCCAGACACGGGAACTGTTCGTGCTGATTCAAAATGAAGATAGCCCGCCACTTTTGATTGATACGGTCCGCGCCGACAGGCGACTCGTGCGCCTGATCTTTTTCGCAAATCAAGCCGGTCAGTATTCGCTCCTCAGCGGCAACACCCAATGCGCCGCGCCGCGCTACGATCTTTCGGCACTGAGCGGCAAGCTCCGGAGTGCAAACGCAACGGAGGTTGTTCCAGCAGCGCTTGTTCCCAATCCAAACTATAAACCTCCCGAAGCACTCGCTGCAGTCACGTTGACCGGAACGCAAATCGACGTCGCGAAATGGAAATTCCGGAAACTTCTACCGCTCACGCAAAATGGCGTGCAACAAGTCGAACTGGATCCCCAACTGCTGGCCCGTTCGCAATCCGACCAACGCGATATCCGCGTTGTGCGCGGCAAGTATCAGCTGCCGTTCATTTTTGAACGCACGTCATTGTCGCGCCCGATCAGTTTGAATGGCGCAGCGGCCAATGATCCGAAAACGCCTGCCGTTTCACGTTGGTCGATAAAACTTCCGGAGCCCGGCGTGCCGATCACGCGGCTAGTCTGCACATCGTCCTCGCCGCTTTTCCATCGGCAAATACGATTGTGGGAAGAAACCACTGACGAGCGCGGCGACAAGTTTAGGTCGGAACTCGGCCACGCCACGTGGGACCAAACGCCCAACTCTGCAAAACGCGATCTGGTGATCGATCTCAACGCGCGCCCCAAAAGCGATACGTTGTTTCTGGAAACAGATAACGGCGACAATCCAGCAATCGAGCTACGCGAATTTCGCGGTTATTACCCAGTAACGCGTGTTGTATTCAAAGCGACGCTCGATCCCGCGCAGCCGGTTTGGCTGTATTACGGCAATCTCGATGCGACCGCTCCACGCTACGATCTGACTCTGGTTGCCGGCGATCTTCTGAAGGCTGAACGCAGCACGGTAAGCACGGGTGCGGAAGAAAACCTTTCGCCGAAAGCGTCGTTGGTTGGCCAAACATTAACCGGATCGACTCGCTACATTTTTTGGGGCGCGCTGGCCCTCGTTGTGATCGTACTGCTCGCGATCATGTCGCGTTTTCTTCCCAAACCGCAGCAAGAATGATCATTAGGTTTAAGGCGTTTGTCGCGACGTTGCTTCTCGTCATTGTTGCCTTTGGCCCACGAAACACACGAAAAGACGCGAAAATTTCAGTCGGAGAACGACGGCATATCCGTCATCTTCTTAGTCGACTTCCTTTCGTGTACTTCGTGTGTTTCGTGGGCTAAAGAAATGTGAGGTCGAGAATTACTCCAGCGGTTTGGAAGTTGCTCGTAATTGGCCTCGCATACTTTGCTGTCATGATCTTCGGACATTTGCCGGACCGTCTGATTCTTTTTCCGACAAGATCGCCGATTGATCCCGGCGGCGCTGTTCGTAGAACGATTCCTTTTGAGAATGGCGATCTGGAAATCTGGACGGCACAATCGCAGTTGGCGCGTCAACAGGGCCGCGCAGACGTTTTCATTTTGCGCTTTTACGGAAACGCGGATCGCGCGGATCGCTGGCCTGCGTTGGAGGCGGAGATGTGGAAGGATCGCGCAGTGGAAATCTGGGGAATGAATTATCCCGGGTTTGGTAGCAGCACGGGACCAGCGCGATTAGCGCGTATGGGACCAGCAGCGGTTGCGGCATTTGACGAATTAAGACGTGAAGCGGCTGCTGCCCCAATCGTAGCATATGGGGCGAGTATAGGAGTGACGGCCGCGCTGCACGTGGCTGCGTCCAGACCAGCCGGTATTACCGGATTGATTTTGCATAATCCGCCCCCGCTGCGCGCGTTGATCCTGCGTCAATTTGGCTGGTGGAACCTCTGGTTGTTAGCGGGTCCAGTCGCACTGCAGATCCCGCGAGATCTCGACTGCATTGCCAATGCGAGAGCGAGTCGTATGCCTGCAATCTTTTTGCTGGCGGAAAGAGACGAGATCGTGCCGCCGCGTTTTCACCGGATGGTGGTTCAGGCATACGTCGGACAAAAACGCATCATCGAGTTGCCGGGCGCGCATCACAACGATCCTATCGAAGGGACCGCACTGGCCGATTTGAATGACGGGCTTGGTTGGTTGTTAGGAAGGCGCGGTAAAATCGGCCCGTGATCCTGAGCGAAGTCGAAGGATGCCGCGAAGTTAACGGTGAGTTCGCCACGGATTCCTCGACTTCGCTCGGAATGACGTTTATGAGAGCACTTCCCATGCAGAACGCTCAAAACCTGATGAGCAGTTTCGAGTTCATCGCCGCTCTCATGTCCATCATCATCGGTCTCGGTGTGACCAATCTGCTCGCCGGCGCCGGCCGTGCGTTTTATCGCCGCAAAGAGAATCCGCTCGATGAAGTGCACATCGTCCTCACGCTCGCCACGCTGCTGCTCCTGGTTTTGCAATGGTGGGTCACGTTTAAATGGAACACCGAGATTATCTGGAGCTTTGACATGTTTCTCGTGTTGATCGTTTGGACCATCACGCTTTACATGCTCACCGTTTTCCTATATCCGCCCGATCTCTCCGAAGCGGAAGAACACCAGCGCCGCTTTCAACGGAATCGAACAGGTTATTATTCGGCGTTCATTGGCATGTGCGTGCTCGATATCGCGCAAACCGCAATCCACGGTGACTTACTTCATCCGAAGTGGTACCTGCCCTTTATAGGTCACTACGCCGTCCTGGCAGTCATCGGTCTCTTTGCCCATCGCCGGGGCTACGATCGTTTCTTTGCGTGGTATCAACTAATCACGCTTTTAACCTGGGCCTTGTTGGTTAGGAGATATCTCGTTCCGGATACGATGCCCGCGTAAGATGCGCGATCGGTTCAGCTCTTGATTGCGACCCACTCGTTGCGTGCACGCGAATCGGCGACAGCTTGCACGACGCGCATGTAGCGAAGGCCGTCGTCGAAATTTGGATGCGGAAGCACCCGCCCCTTTGATTTCACCGCGGCAAGAAAATCTTCTTCAACGCGCCATTCGCCTTCCAATTCCGCGGGAACATCCACGACGTGCATTGCGGGAGCGCCGATTTTTCCCGTCTGCAAC
>DASXYB010000074.1:0-4069 GCA_036502745.1 Candidatus Udaeobacter sp. | reverse complement strand
CGCGTAATGCAGCGCCTCGCGATACGTGATGTTGCGGCGGTTTTGATATTTCTTCTTGATCTCGCCGCCGACATTCACGTTCGCGGGATACTTGGCGAACTGAAAAATGTTCGACCCGAGAAAACTAATTCCGCTTTCAATGGAGGACTGCAGCGCCCCGATGGCGGTCATCACCGAGATCACCGAGAACACGCCGATCGTGATGCCGATCATTGTCAGCGCAGCGCGCAGTTTGTTCGCGCCTAACGAGGCGAGCGCCATCTTGATGACCTCGCTAAATAACATCTCATTAACACCGGCCTTCAGGCCGGTGAAGTTGGCTTGCGTCGGAGCCGTTTTAACGGCTTACTTTTAGGCGCGATTCTGTAATTCAGCGCAGGTCCAGCTAGAAGCCGTTGAAACGGCTTGTTTCTTTCGCGGTCGATCGCGCCGGCCTGTAACGCCGGTGTTAATGACACGCTTGAGGAATCACTCATATCTCAGTGCGGCGACCGGATCGAGGCGGGATGCCGACCAGGCGGGCGCGAAACCGGAGAACAAACCGGTGAAAATTGAGACGACCATACTCACGAGAACCAGGCCGAGTGAAAACCGGATCGGAAATGAGGGAAACGCCTGCCCGATGCCGGTGCACATTACATACGCAACACCGAGTCCGATAAATCCACCGAGCAAACACAGCGAAGTCGATTCGATCAGAAATTGAAGAAGGATCGTGCGTCTGCGCGCGCCCAAAGCTTTGCGCGTTCCGATCTCGCGTGTGCGCTCTTTCACGCTCACAAACGTAATGTTCATTATTCCGATTGCGCCGACAAAAAGCGAAAGACCGGTAATAAAAAGTCCCGCGATGGCGATGGAGTTCTTGATCGGATCGAGCGTGCTTTTCAGCGCTTGCTGTTCGTTGATGCTGAAGTCGTCTTTTTTTTCCGGCGCCAATGCACGAACACGCCGCATGACTCCGGCCAGCTCGTCTCTCGCTTCAGCGAGTTGCGTTTTGTCCTTCACCTTAACGAGAATGTCGGAATCGCTTTTCGCGCTGAAATATTTTTGAAAGGCAGGCAACGGCATCACCACAATCGAATCCAAACTGAATAACCCCAAAAATGTTCCCTGCCGTGAAATCACCCCGACTACTCTAAAAGGTTGCCCATTGATCAGTACCGATTTCTCGACCGGGCTTTCGGCCGGAAACAGCGCGTCGGCTACGTCGTAGCCGATCACGCAAACATTGGCGCCGCTGCGGGATTCGACATCGTTGAAAAATCGGCCCTCGTCAAAGTCAAACGTGGAAGTGATGAGGTAATCCGAAACGGTTCCTCTGATCAAAACGTTGCTCACTTCGCTCTGCCCATTTTTCACGCTGCGCAAGAGACTTGAAGTGGGTACAGCGATGACGAGATTCGAATTCGGCGTCGCAGCGATGATGCGGTTGATCGGTTCGGCGTACTCGGTCTTGATCTTTTTGCGGTCGCGGTAATCCCACCAATTATCTACCCGCTTCCACGGCCATTGTGAAACGTAGAGCACATCGTCGCCGAAAATGGCCATGCTTTTGTCGAATCCGGCCTGGATTCCGGAGATCGCGGTGCCCATGAGCGTGACGGCGACAATCCCGATGACCACTCCGAGCGCCGTGAGGGTTGAGCGCGTCTTGTTCGAACGCATCTGCGCTACGGCGATTTTCCAGCTTTCGCTCAGCTCGTACAGAAAGCGCTTCATTAGTAAACGGCAGCATCCGCTGGCAATGGATCTTCCACCGGCACGGTGTCGATGCCATCGAACCCGCCGTCGTCGCTTTCGATTAGTCCATCACGCAAGCGGACTGTGCGCCGCGCATGATTCGCGATTTCGGCTTCGTGTGTAACCAGAATGATTGTGTGTCCGCGTTGGTATAAATTTTCGAAAAGAGTCATAATTTCATCGCCGGTCTTCGAATCGAGATTTCCGGTGGGCTCATCGGCAAGGATAATGGACGGATCGTTTACTAAAGCCCGGGCGATCGCAACACGCTGGCGTTGACCGCCGGAAAGCTCGTTAGGCTTATGGTGTAAGCGATCTCCGAGTCCCACCTCCCGCAACACCTGCGCGGCCTGCTCACGTCGTGTCTCAGGATCGATGCCGGCGTAAATGAGAGGGAGCTCCACATTGCGCAAGCTGTCAGCGCGCGGAAGAAGATTAAACGTTTGAAAAACAAAACCGATCTCCCGATTGCGAATGCTCGCCAGTTCATCGTCCGTCATGCTGGAAACGTCGCGTCCATTGAACTCGTAGCGTCCTGAACTCGGCGTATCGAGGCAGCCGAGCATGTTCATCAGCGTCGATTTTCCGGAGCCGCTAGGTCCCATGATTGCGAGGTATTCATTGCTGTGAATTTGCAATGACACGCCCCGCAGTGCGTGAACAACTTCTTCGCCCATCACGTAGTCTTTCGTGATGTTTTCGATGTCGATGATTATCGGGTCCGATGGTCGAGTGTCACTCGTCACTTCGTTGCTTCTTTGTCGTAGGCGACTTTCGCGCCTTCTTTTAATTTTCGGCTGATTGCGCTGTAGCTGCCTGAGATGACTTCGTCGCCGGGTTTGATGCCGGTTTTGATTTCCATATAGGAATCGTCGGCAATTCCTGTGGTCACCTTCACCATCTGCGCTGTGCTGCCGTTCTTGATGAAGACAACCTTGAGCAGTTTTTCGCGTTCTTCTTTTTGGGCCTGTTTCTCGAGACGGTCATTGGTCAATTCAGCCTTGTTATCATCCTTGTCGCGTGCGGCGACTTTTTGCTTTTGTTTTTCGATTTCCTCCGGGCTGAGGTTGGTGTCCCCGGTGCGAATTGTCACGCTTTGCATCGGCACGGCAACTGCATCCTTAACCATGTTCGTCTCGATGTCCGCGGTGCAGCTCAGTCCCGGGCGTAACGCCACGTCGTGATCCTCGACGCGAATTTTCACCTCGAAATTCGTGACTTCCTCTTGCGTACCGGTCCCGGTGGTTTTTCCGGTGTTCGCGATTTGTTGAACAACCCCTTTGAATTTGCGATCGCCGTACGCGTCGATTTTGATGTTTGCTTTATCCCCAAGCTTCACGTTCACGACATCATTCTCGTTAACGTCGACAACCGCTTGCATGTGGCTGAGATCCGCGACTCGCATGACTTCGGTCCCCGCAAATTGATTCGTCGCGACAAGGCGTTCGCCCAGTTTGCTGTTTAGAACGGTGACTGTTCCGTCGATCGGCGAATAAATCGTCGTCTTCGAAAGTTGATCGCGCGCCTGGCTTGAGCTGGCCTGTGCGCGTTCGATTTCGTGCACTGAACTTTCATACGTATTTTTCGCTACGTCGGAGGCCGCTTCCGCTGCATTGTATTCCTGCTCTGAAACCAGCTTTTTCTCGAATAAATCCTTTGATCGGCGGAAGTCGTGCTCGGTCTTAAGCATGGTCGCTTTTTGCTGAAGGTTCGTCGCTTTCGCGGCACTGATGGCCGCTTCCTGTTGTTCAAGCAAAGCTTTGTACGAATCAGGTTTAATTTTCACAAGCAGGTCGTTTTTCTTTACCTGCATCCCGTCCTCGACGGGCAGCTCGATAATTTCCCCAGCAACTTCGGGCGAAATTTTCACTTCTGTTTCGGGCTGGATCTTACCCGTTGCGGAGACGGTTTGCAGAATCGTCCGGCGCACCGCTTTTTCCGTTGTCACTGGGATCGGCTTCTCGCGCTTTCCCGCGACGACCAGGGCGATGACCAAAAGCAGCACTGCACTGGCGGAGGCAAAAAGAATTTTGCGCCTGCGGCCTCGGTTGTGCTTCTTCGCGGCTGCACGGGTACGTGGAGCAGTAGTCAGTGCTTGATGCATGGCATGATGGCTTATGCGGCTGAAAACTATCTCTCTTTAGACTTTCGCCAACGGCGCGCGGTCATGGCTCTCAACCCGTTGGATGCAGTCTGCGGCTGGTTTGGATTCAGGCAAGTGCCGCCGCGCCTGCTTTGCCCGGTCGCGTATCTGTTGAATCGCCCAGGCGGCGTGCTCTGCGATCAATGGCTCCGGGTCGGCTACCGCGAGCTCGAGCGCCGGAAGGTC
>DASXYB010000073.1:0-6065 GCA_036502745.1 Candidatus Udaeobacter sp. | reverse complement strand
AATTGGATTTTGAATTCAGCGAATCCCAGTAGCTCGCCTCGTGCCAAGAAGCAGGCACCCAATGCTTCCTCACAAAATGGAGAAATTCAGCGACTTAGCAGAGGCGTTCGTTCCCCATTCGCAAATGAAGTGTGGTCTAATTGGCACAGACGAATGCGGATCACACCAGTTGTGGAGACAAAATTGCACGCTCGCGGCGCCTATGTTGTCGATGGCTTGACAATTTTGTTGTGAAACGGTTACGAGTCGGATTGTGACCCCGCTGAGCGAAAGTCGCTCCGAACTCGATGCAATGATCGCTGACATCGAGCTCACACTGGTGAGCATCATTCAAGGTGTCGCGCTCACGGTGTTGATCGAAGCTTCGCGCGAACCAATTGCGAAATTGGACTGGAAAATGTGGCCGTACGTTCTCTCAGGTTTGATTATTATCCTAGTCTTCTGGTCGCGTGTTGTGCTGCACATTCTCACGGTCATTCGCTGGCCCTTAGAGTTCGGGCACAATTTTCTGTATATCGGCTGTGCGCTCGTGGAAGCCTTTTCATTCGCGCAACTTGGTAATCCTGCGCGCTGGTTCGCATTCGTAGCGGCATTTCTCGCCGTCGGTTGTTTGCTGTTTACGTATGATCTGCGCCTGATTCGGATGCGCGTGCGCGATCGCACCGGAGATGTGAGTAACCGGCTGTACGCACTCGTGACACGCGACCAATGGCTCAACATTGGGTTGTTGTTGCCAGCTTTCTTTCTGGTGAATGTTGGCTGCGCGGTTGCCATTCATTTGCGACCCGAGTTTTTTCTGGTCCAAAATGGACACGTCTGGCTAATCGCGCTGCAACTGATCGCTTTCGCGGGATATTTGTCATACGTGGTGACCTTTTATACCAAGCTAGCGCCATTGATTGCCGAAGCGCGTGCGGAATGGCGGAGAAAAGGCCGTGTGAATGAGACCTCCGGTTAGCTGACGAATACGATCGCGAAATGATTAACGAACGGCGTCGCCTTCGCCAGTGCGTGCAATTGGTTGAACATGTGAAGGCAGTTCAAGTTTGCTGTCCAGATACACCAGTACGAAGGCGATTCCGACCAACGGCCGGAGAATTTCTTCAACAATGCCCAGAGCGAACGCGGAAATATTAAAAGCGCTGGCTTGCTGGATCTCAGTCATTCGTTGCAGCAGTGCCTGCGGATCTTGCGTGATTGTCACCTCGGTGAAGTAATGCTGCAGCGTTGACCATTCCGGCCCGAGCTTGATCGCCAGCATGAATGCACACCAGATCGAGGAAACAAAAACGCCCCACCACAACGGGCGTTGAAACCACGGAAGATCGCGTCCGCTGCGAGCCAGGTCGCGACTCTCACGCAACGAATCGATGAATCCGGCGTTCTCGAGCACGGTGAACTGCTGCCAAAAGAGAACGTTCACGAAGAAACGGCCGAACATCCAAACCTGCAGGATGAGCAAAGCCATGGCGACAAGAACCAGCAACACCGACGACCCAGCGGCAAGAGACATGGCTGCAACCGCCAAACCGAACACCATCAGTAGGAAGAACACGCCATAAACGAAGATGCACAGCGCGGCGACTCGGGGCCAAAACTTTACCGCTGCATTGAGCACCCCGACCAGACTGAATCGGTTTCCGCGCACAATTTCCGCCGTGAGAATTTGAATTCCCGCGATGTATACCGGCCACATCACGATCGACAGGATAAACATCAAAAACGCGAAGCCCCCGGCAAGAACCGAAAGCCCATCGATGTTGGTGCCCTGTGCCGGCTTCACGAACGCAGTTGCTAGCTGACTGCATATGGACGGCAGCAACACCAACAGCGTGAGGCCGAGGAATTGGAAGAAACCTTTTCGATAAATCTGCAATGTCTCCGTTAGAATTTCAGCAAAGCTGCGGCGCGAGACTTGCACAGGCGGTTGCGTGAAAGTCGCGGCGGGCGGTACCGCCGGGGGCATACTGAAGAGCCCGGGGATATCTGCTGCCGTTGTCCAAAGATCGGCGTCGACGGGGCGCGCTTCATTGGACGGGAGTAATCGCCCATCGGCTTTCCAGTCACGGAGAGTCTCGATGTTCGCCGGGCCGTATTCCGCGCCCTGCACACGCACAATCCATTCGTCGTTCACCCCTTGATCATCCAGCATCATGCATTCAGAATCCAGCATTAGCCCAATGAGACTGCTGCTGATCGACGGTCATTACTACGTTTACCGGTCGTTTTTCGCCATCCCGAATCTGTCGAATTCCCGGGGTGAACCGACCAACGCCATTTTTGGTTTTACGAAAACGCTGCGGTTAATGGTGAAACATTTGCAACCTGAGTTGGGCGCGGTGGTTTGGGATGAAGGCCTGCCGCAGAAACGAGTAGAGCTGCAACCTGCTTACAAAGAAACGCGCAAAGAAATGCCCAAAGCGATGATCCCCCAACTCGCGTTTATCCAACAGCAGCTTACCGCGTTGCTCGGCTTCCGAAATATTTCACTTCCGGATACGGAGGCCGACGACTTGATGGGTTGCTATGCGATTTCGGCCTGCAAGCGAACCGGCATGGACGTGGTGCTCGCGACCAATGACAAAGATTTGTTTCAACTCGTGGGTCCTTGCGTGAAAGTCTATACAACCGCGAAAGCGGATCTCGTATCCCCCAAGGACGCCTTCGCATTACTCGGCGAAGAACAGGTTACAGTGAAATGGGACGTTCCACCTGGGCTGATTGGTGATGTCCTCGCATTGACCGGCGATTCGGTGGACAACATCCCCGGGATCGGAATCGGTCGTAAAAGCGCCGCTGCGTTGATCAGTGAATTCGGTGGTCTCGAAGCCTTACTAGACAATATCGACAAGGTCAAAAGCGTGCGTACCCGCGAGAAACTGGCCGGTGCTCGCGACCAGATATGGCAAAATCGGAAAATGGTAGATCTCGATTGTGAGATGGGCTTGCCTGTGCCGATCGACGATTTGCGAATCGAGCCTAATTATCCCGCTCTGGTAGCGGCACTGGAGAAATGTGAGTTTAAGTCGCTTCTCCAGGACGTGCGCGATGAAGCAGCTAAAGTTCACACTGTTTTCCAAGCAGATCTTCTGTAAAGCCACGAGCCCACCGCGGAGAATCTTCGGCCAGGTGGCATGTTTACGCCCTGAATACCGAAATTGTGGCCACGCACGAATTTTTCGTAAAAAGATCGAACGCGCGCTGCTGCAGGCTGTCGAATCTAACAGGTTAAGGCGATTCGGGCGGTTGCACGAGTTCTTCTAGAGTTGTTTCTCCTTAAGCGTGCGCTGCCCGAATCAATTTTTTTGCCCAAATCCGGCGGGCCATCGGCAACGCTTTTCCTAGCTGTGCGATAGACGCCGTGGCTTTTACACGTATGGTGCGGCCGCCGCTCCTCCATGGACCCTGACGATTACGACCCGATCGCTGCAGCGCTTCGAGAAGACATAGGCAAGGGCGACATCACTACCGAATTTTTTATTTCCGAAGAGCTGCACGCCAGCGGACGCATCGTTGCGCATGAACCAGCGGTCGTTGCTGGAACTGGGACTGCCGCGGAAATTTTTCGGAAGATTGATCCTGACACGGATGTTCAGATCGTTCGTCCGGATGGCGAAGCCATAGTTGCCGGCGATACCGTCATCGAAGTGCGCGGGTCGGCGCGGTCGATCCTTAAAGCCGAACGCGTGGCGCTAAATTTTCTTCAGCGCCTCTGCGGCATCGCAACGCTCACCCGGCAATTCGTTGACGCAGTTGGCAATCATCCGGCCAAAATACTTGATACGCGCAAAACGACCCCCGGCCTGCGCATGCTCGAAAAGGCGGCGGTTGTCGCCGGCGGTGGCGTTAATCATCGTTCCGGTCTGTTCGATATGGTGCTCGTAAAAGACAATCACCTTGCCGCTCTCGGAGGGCTGTCCGGGTTTGCCGACCAAATTCGCCGGCTTCGCACAGAACGGCCCGAGATCCGCATCGAAGTAGAGGCTGACGATTTGGACCAGACGCGTGCGTTGGTCGAAATCGACGGCATCGACGTTATCCTTCTGGACAACATGGAGCCCGCACAGATTCGGGAAGCTCTGGCGCTGAGAAGAAACAGCATCAAGTTCGAAGCAAGCGGCGGCATCACGCTGAAAAACGTCAGGCGGATCGCAGCCACCGGCGTGGATTACATTTCCATCGGCGCGTTGACAAATGCAGCGCGTGCGGTCGATCTCGGGCTGGAAATGACTCATGTCCACGGTTGAGAAGTTCGACCGGCTGATCTGTGACAAACTGCAGGCCGCGGTTACCCCTACCGTTATCGGCCGACAAATTGTCGTGCTCGAGCAAACACATTCCACGAACGACGCCATTTTGCAGATCGCATCCCCACCGGGAGCGGCAATTTCGATTCCGCCATCCCGCATGAGTGAGGGCCTCGTGTTGTTCGCCGAACATCAAACCGCTGGGCGTGGTCAGCGCGGGAACCGCTGGGAATCAACCGCGGGAAAAGGGCTTTCGTTTTCAATTCTGTTACAACCTGAGATCCCGCTGAGCGACTCGGGACGGCTCACCATTTGGGCGATCGAAGCGATCTCGGACGTGATTCGCAGCGAGCTCGGCCTTGAGCCCGCGATCAAATTGCCCAACGACGTTCAGCTTACCGGGAAAAAAGTGGCCGGCGTGCTTGTGGAGATGCGCGCGCAAGACAAAGCGCCACATCTGGCTGTAGTCGGAGTCGGAATTAACGTGAATCAATCCCGCGACGATTTTCCCGCCGAATTGCAAGACAGAGCCACATCTCTTGCAATGGCATTAGGCCGACTAGTCGATCGTCAGAAGTTTGCCGTCGCTCTGCTGCGAAAGCTTGATCTTACGCACCGCGAAAAGTTTTCGAAAGCAGTCGCAATGTTTAACTCGTCCCCTGCTCGGACAACCACTCGTGATAAACGCGCCGCGAAATCTCCGACGGCTTAATCTCGCTGCGCCCACCCCAGAAGACGTTTGTGTACGAGACTGGAATTCCGCACGAATCAAGATGCCGATCGATCGCGGCTTTGTGCTCCAGCAGTAGCTGTTTCTCGGTTCCATGCGCCACAGCCATGATGTTGACGTTCCTAAATTCCGCACCGGCTTCGCGCCAGTAGCAATGCGTTAGAATGTGATGACGGCCAACTTCGCCGCCCGTTTCAATTTCGCGGCCTGGCGGTATGGCCCAATGAAACAGCGCGTTGAATCGCGTCACCCGCACGCCGCTGGCAGACGGTTTGACGTGTTCGAGAAACGTCGAAAAACGTCCGACAATTTTTCGCGCATTTAGATCTTCGGCTACACGATAGAATTCCTCGAGCGAGACGCCAGCTTCATCTGCCCGGGAAACCCATGGCGATGGCTTGATCTCTTCCGGAGTGAATTCACGTTTCATGGCCAGCAGAACATTCCATTCTTGCTCACTAAGTTCGACCTTCTGCATCGGAATCATTTTCGCCGGCTGATCAGCTTTGCTTCCAGGCTCAATCGTTTTACGCCGAACGTGCCCAACCCCGAGTGTGAAAATGCCTTTCGCTGGCATTAGACGAAAGCGTTCCGCGCCAACGTTTTTTGCCAGCAATTCGCAGTGCGCTTCGAGCGAGAACCCCTGAGGAACTTTCAGAGTTGTCCAAAGTTTGTAGTCCGATCCCGCGCTGGCGGTGTCCGTCGAACGTAGCACGACATGACCCGAGAATGGATCGCGCTGAAACATCCAGTCGAACGCGGTGTCGATCTTCTCTTCGGGAACTTTCCAGGCGACCAGCGCTCCCTCGGCGAGGTTGGTGGCAAGCAAAGTTTGCCGGACGCGCCGAATCGTTCCCGCACGCAGCATCGCGGCGATGCGCAGCATCACTATGTCGACAGCCACACCCGAGCGATTCGCAATTTCCTCGAACGGTTCCCGGACAAATCCTTCTATCTTGTCTTCCGAAACCGCGAGAATTTTCGCGTTGACCGGATCGTTGTGCTCAACCGGCAGCATTCGAATTAATCCGCCGCGCGAGCAAGCTTGTCCAACTGGACGCGCCGCTTTTCAGATTGCGCAAATATGA
>DASXYB010000072.1:0-4213 GCA_036502745.1 Candidatus Udaeobacter sp. | reverse complement strand
GGTGAAGGTCTCGGTAACCAGTTCCTGCATCATATCCGCGAAGTCGAGGCGATCGTGCAGGTGGTGCGTTGTTTTGAAAACCCGGACGTTCACCACGTCAGCGCGACCATTGATCCCGTGCGCGACATCGAGGTCATAAATACTGAGCTCGTGCTGGCTGATCTGGCTTCGTTGCAGAAGCGACGCGACCGAATGCAGAAGCAACTGCACGCCGGTGAAAAATCAGCCATCATCGAAAGTGCAATCATCGAAAAATTACTCCCGCATCTCGATCGCGGAAAACCGGCGGTTACTGCCGAACTGACTCCGGAAGAGAAGGTAGTCGCGCGAGGTTTTTTCCTGCTGACGTCAAAACCAACAATTTTTGCGTGCAATGTGGCGGAATCCGATTTGGCAGCGATTTCCAAAGGCGATGCCGCGAACGCCGCCACAAGATACGTCGATCTGGTTCGGGATTATGCGAACGACCATTTCGCCACTGAAGCCATTGTTCTTAGCGCGCAGATCGAAAGCGAGCTGGTCGACCTGAGCGAGCAGGAGGCGCTCGAATATTTACGCGGTTTGGGCGTGGAAGACAGCGGCGTCCACGCGCTCATTCGTGCAGTGTATCATCTGCTCGGGTTGCGAACTTTTCTGACGACTGGCGAAAAGGAAAGTCGCGCCTGGACAATCCATGCCGGCGACAAAGCGCCAGCTGCAGCCGGAGCGATTCACTCCGATTTCGAGCGCGGCTTTATCGCCGCGGAAACCATTCATTACAACGATCTCGTCACAGCCGGTTCGTTCGCGAAAGCACGCGAATCAGGGAAACTGCGCTTAGAGGGAAAAGACTACGAAGTACGCGATGGCGACGTGATTCTCTTTCGATTCAACGTCTGAGTTGTAGAAGCGGCTGTGTCAGCCGCGGACCAGACTCGCACTTCGCACACCGAAGCGGCTACATTGCGCCCAGGTACAAGATTCGACCGCACTGCTCGCAGTTGACGATTTCCTTTCCCGCTTTGACCCGCGCGGCGGTCGCAGTGGTTACTTTCATATGGCAGCCGGTGCAAACACCGTGCTCCACGGCCACGATCGCAGCGTCGCCTTTACTATTGAACAGGCGCTCGAACTGGTCGAGCACATCGGCGTCGATTTTAGACGCAAGCGCTTCCCGCTCATTTGCCAGTTCTGCCCGCTGCGTTTCCAACGCTTTTGATTTTGTTTCGAGATCCGCCAACTGCCGCGAGATGCTGTCCTTCGTTGCCCGCGCGCTTTTATCCGCCGCTTCGAATTCGCCTTTAATCTTGTCTGCCTCAATCATCAATTCCAGTTCCTGATCTTCGAGTTTGCGTATTTCATTTTCGTACCGCTCAATTTCGTGGCCAATCGCCCGAAACTCCTCGTTCTTCCGGGTTTGATACTGCTGCGTTTTGAGGCGCGCGATACTTTCGGTACGTGTGCCTACGTCGAGTTCCAGTTTTTTGCGCTCAACTTCGACGTGGCGCCCTTTTTGTTTCAACGATTCAACGCTCGCTGCGGTTGCGGCCAGTTGCGACTCAAGGTGGGCGCGCTCTAACGGCACCGTTTTGATCTCAGTCTGGATGTGCCTGATCTTTTGCTGTCGATCTTGGAGAATGAGCAGTTGTTCCAGTTCCGAATGCACGAGCGCTCAACCTATTGATTCGGCAAACCGGCGTCAATCACGACGGGACTACGCGACAACGGACAACGGACCACCTGACCAGCGCATTAACCCAATCACAATAAGGCTTGTGACCCTTGCGACCACTCTGCTGAGTTTTCCGGCTTCTTTTTCGACTGCCCGAATAAGACCATGCAGACAGGCAAACGTTATCTTCATTTGTCGCTGAAGCGCATCGGTCTCCTGTGATGAGACGTAACCGAGTCGCCGCGCGAGGTGAATGAAATACTGAGTCTCTCACAGCGAGCCGCGCGCTATATAAAGAAAGTGAAGGTAATCTTTCTTGCTCTCTCTCGATGAGCCTTCGACGATATTCGCAGGAACCGAATAAGCAGCACGGCGTAACTGGCTCGTAAGCCCGTAAATTTCTTCTCTCGGAAAGGACCGCGTACGTTCTTACACCGCGACCATCAAATCATCCGCCAGTCTCCAAGCTTCGATCTTCGTGTAGTCTCTCATAAACTCCAGTCAGTTGTCAGTGGTCAGTGGTCCTGTTGTTTCAGCCGCGCGTGATTGGAAAGCGGGCGAAGAACTCATAGGAGAATACCCCGGCGATTACGACAATGAACCCGACCCAAATCGGCCAGTTCCATTTTCGTTTCATGCGGACCTCGTTGTCGCCATCCGCAAAATCCAGCGATACAGCACGAACGTAATAGCCGTGAACGCAAGGCCACCCACAATTTTCCCGGTGGTTTCAAATCCCGCGCCGACCAGTGCCAGCGGTTCCTTCGGATTGGAAAAGCCTAGCTTATCAGCAAATGCAACCAATCCCGCAACGACGACCGCCAGCAGGCTTTCGCCGACGATCAATCCTGATGCGAGAAGCACGCCAAGTTGCTTCGTAGCGTCGGGCCTTGATGTGCGATCGGCGCGACGATCGAAGATCCAGCCGACGATCGCGCCCACCGCTACCATCAATGTTGTTGAAGTCGGTAGGTAAATGCCCAAACCAACCGCCAATGGCGGCAGGCGCGGCCCATTTACAGTACGCGCAAGAATCTCGTCCACTACGATAATGCCGATGCCTATCACTACCCCAGTCACGATGAGACTCCAATCGATGTTGTGCATGATGACGCCTTGGCCGAGCGCGGAGATCAAACCCGCTTGCGGAGCGGGCAGTGCGCGCGCGGGATCCGCGCCAGGCACACCATTGAAACTGTAGGCTCGATTCAAAAGATTCATCACCGGCGGAATAACAGCTGCACCGGCAATTACTCCAATCACCAACGACCATTGTTGTTTTTCGGGCGTAGCGTTCACAAGCTGCCCGGTTTTGAGGTCCTGGAGGTTGTTGTTGGCGATTGAGGCGACCGCGAACACTATTGCGGTAACAAACAGGGCGAACGCAACCAAAGACTTGCCGGCAGCCGGCGCGACATGTGATTGGAGCCCCACCACCAGTAGCAGCGCGGCAATTACAACGACAAGAATGCCTATGCCGGAAAGCGGGCTGTTGGACGAACCAATCAGTCCCGCCATGTAACCGCAGACCGCCGAGACCAAGAAGCTGAGGATCACAACGAATAGCACCCCGCCGAGCACGAGCAGCAACGCGTGATCTCCCAATCCGCTAACCTGCGCGAACTGCCAAAGCAAGTAGCCAACTGGAATCAGGCAGAGCAAAGAAACCAATCCCACAATACCGATCGGGATATCACGCTCGCTGATTGGTAGCGTATCGCCTCGGCCGGCTTTGCGTGCACGCGACGCCGCCATCGCGCTGGTTAAGCCGCTGACCACTGGCTTTATTAATTTGAACAACGTCCAAATCGCCGAAATCCCGATCGCACCGGCGCCGACGAAACGGACTTTCGTGCTCCATGTCTGTTGCGCAAACGCGGCGGCCGCCGTTGTGAGATCGCCGGCCAGAGCTGAAAAATGTGGAACGCCCCAACCCCAGCCGATGATCGCGCCAATAAGCATTGCAACACCGACCCAAAGCCCGACTAAATGGCCGATTCCCACGAACATGAAAGAGAGGCCAAAGTCGAAACCAGTGACAGAACCTCTGCTGCCGAAACGGAAATATTCCGCCGCGTCGCTCGCAAAAATCTTTGTCTGGACAATCCCATAGAATACGGCCGAAACGATTGAGCCCCACAAAACGGCAAGCAAACCGGCGCGGCCGTGCTCAACATCATGAGCTTGTGCCGTCTCGCCGCTGCTCCCGACCTTTAATACCTCGGCACAAGCGACTCCCTCCGGATACGGCAAATCCGAGTTCGTGACCAAGGCGCGGCGCAACGGGATCGAATACATCACACCGAGAATTCCACCAAGCGCACAAATCCAAAACGACGTCCAGAACGGAAAATCGGTCCAATAGCCAATCATGATCAAACCCGGCAGGACGAAAATGATCGACGACAGCGTGCCCGCTGCTGAAGCGACCGTTTGCACGATGTTGTTTTCCTGGATTGTCGCGTTTCGAAAACTGCGCAGGATCGCCATCGAAATCACAGCCGCCGGGATTGAAGTCGAAAAAGTGAGCGCAGCTTTCAGCCCGGCGTACACATTCGCCGC
>DASXYB010000071.1:0-3199 GCA_036502745.1 Candidatus Udaeobacter sp. | reverse complement strand
AACACAGGAAAAAAATACAGTCCTTTCAATTTCGCTCTTTTTACCGCGGGATTGCAAAACGCCGGCGAATTCGGTAACACGGCAGATCACCAACTATGAAATCGACAACACGCCTCTTCCTCAGCAGTATCGCGGCTGGATTCGCAGCACTGTTAATTAGCTGCGCCAGCACGCAGACCAACACGCAAAACAGAGAAAGCATGCTGGTGGCCTCAGGCTTTAGGGTCATCACTCCGAAAACGGCCGCCCAAAAGCAAAAGCTCCAAAATCTTCCGCCAGGAAATGTGACGATGATCAAAAAGGGCAAGAAAAGCTATTATGTTTTCCCGGATCCAGCTCACAATCAGGCATACATCGGTGGACCCAAAGAGTACAGGGCGTATCAAAAGCTGCGCGCCGACAAGAAGCTCGCTAGGGAAGATCTGCAGGACGCCGAGATGTATCAGGACGCGACGATGGAATGGAGTTCGTGGGAAGGTGGCGAAGGAGTTTGGGGACCCATGGGCGGACCGGCAGCATTTTAAAACCAAGCCGATCATCGGCTACGGTGACATCACTCCGGTTTCACAAGTTGCGCGCTGGCTCCCGGCGATGGAAGCGATGACGGGTCTGCTTTATGTGGCGGTCCTGATCGCTCGGCTGGTTTCACTTTATTCAACAACGAAATCCGATGATTCCTGACAGCGGGAAGCGAATTTCTGGATATGCTCATGTTGCCCTAAGGTCTTATAGCGAAAAGAGTGCGTGCACATACTTCCCGGATACCATTCCGGTCGACATCTCCGACGCTTATGAAAGCTGAAGACGCAAGAATATCTATTCGCCTGATCGCCGCGGTAACGTGTCTCGCATTTTTTGCCGGCTGTGCGACGGCGCCACAGGCAGCACATGGTCCCGAATATGCAGCGACCGCTAGCGTCATGCAGGAGGCGCGATCTCCCAATGTCCCAGTTGAAAAACGAGCTGCCGACTATTTGCATGCGGCGGCGGCTACTGCCCCACTGCTGGGGAGCGGCGTCGGTGCACCCGCCTGCGAAACTTATAACTCAGCCTGCGGCGAACTGACTGTTCTGCTGCGCACCAGTGAAGGAGGGCGGCTGTGGAATCAGCCGCTGACTCTTACAGCGAACAACAAGACTTATCATCTACGGCTTGAACCGGCGGCTAACGCAGTGTGGGCGCCGAACTTCTTCACCAGCCTCGAACTCGAACAGAAGGTCAAAGAAAAACTGATCAAGAAGGAAAACATCCAGCAAGGCATTGGTGGTGCGCTTGTCGGCGTGCGACAGCTCAATCCCCCGGAAAAATTCGCGCCGCTCAGAGGAATTAGTGCACCTGTTACGGCGACGTTGGATTTCCACGCAAACGATGCCACGCTTGCGCTTCGTCGCCCGTCGAAGCAATCGACGGCAAGTGTTGAAGGGAAAGTTCGTCCTCTGGAGGCCAATTTCTCAGCGCCGATCAGCTACTACCAGCCGCCGGCCAATCTGCTGTTTATAGGATTAATGGGGGCATTACGAGCCGCTCATTACGAAAAGAAGACGGGGCTATATTTTCTTCAGCCTTATGATCCCGATCGGATTCCTGTGGTGTTTGTTCATGGACTTATTTCAACGCCTTTTGATTGGGTGAAGACGATTAACGGTCTCCAGGCAGATCCTGAGATACGCAAACATTACCAGTTTTGGGTCTTCGCCTATCCCACTGGTAATCCTGTACTCTATTCGGCGTTACGTCTGCGCGAAGAACTGGCCAAAGTAGATAAACTTTATCCCGATCACAAAGACTATGTCCTTGTCGGGCACAGTATGGGGGGATTGCTCTCGCAGGCGCAGGTTACGAGCGTGACGCGCGGCGATTGGGAGACAACACTGGGAGCACCAGCCATGCAGATCTTCGCCACGCTGCAACCGGCGGACCTTGTTAGCAGAGCCACGACTTTCAAGGCCAACCCGCGGATTAAGCGGGTAGTCTTCATTTGTACTCCGCATCTCGGAAGCAAAATGGCGTCAGCCGGGATCGGTGAACTTGCCATCAAGTTGATATCGCTTCCAGTCGACCTTGTTACCGCGATAAAAAGCGAAGTTCCTGAAGCAACGTTGAGGAAAATAAACAACGGCCGGCTCCCGAACAGCGTGAGCAACCTTGCACCGAACGCGCCGTATCTCAAAGTTCTGAACAAAGAGTCAATCCAAGTGCCCTACCATTCGATCATTGGCAACCGCGGTAAGCCGGGACCACTCGCGGAGAGTAGCGATGGCGTCGTGCCATACTGGAGCTCTCATCTCGACGGCGCGAAATCCGAATGCATCGTGCCCGGTCCGCATGGATCGTGTCAACTTCCGCAAACCATCACCGAGCTCGACCGGATTCTACGTTTAAATCTCGGACTCACTAGCGTCTCACGAACTACCGTCGCTCAGGCGATGCGTTGACTCGGCACGGACCACTTTGCGATTGATCGGTTGCTGCTTCTTACGGTTTTCTCATTTGCCGCGCGTGTTTCTGCAAGACATGCACCATCATGCTGGCTCTTCGCCTCAGGATCCTGAACGCTCGTAATGTAATCTGATGCGAGTCATTCGATGGTTTAACGCACTGCTCGTTCTCCTCGCAGCCAGCATTGCGATCGCCTGGGCGTTTGGCGCCATATGGTATGACGCACCATTCGGAGCGGGGAATCGGATTGCGGCGGCCCTGCTCGCAACCGTGTTCGTGATAGCGCTATTATTTGTTAAGCCATTTTGGCGAAAACTGCTCGTCATGGTCGCGCTCTTTTGCCGGAGTGCTCACCTGGTGGCTGACGCTTTCTCCGACAAATGATAGCGACTGGCAGCCAGATATGGCCAAGGAATCGTGGGCGGACATTCAAGGCGACGAAGTAACATTTCATAACGTACGCAACTGCGACTACCGACCGAGACCGACTATACCCCGCGTTGGGAGACGCGCACCGTACGCATGTCGCAGATCAACGGTATCGACCTCGCGATTAATTACTGGGGCTCGCCCTGGATTGCGCATCCCATCGTTAGTTTTCAATTCGCCGACGCGCCGCCGCTCTGTTTCTCGATCGAGATTCGGAAGAAGCTTGGTCAAGCTTACTCGACTGTCGGCGGACTCTATCGGTAGTTCGAACTCATCTATATCGTAGCCAATGAGCGCGACGTGATCCGTCTGTGCACAAACTATCGCAAGG
>DASXYB010000070.1:0-2200 GCA_036502745.1 Candidatus Udaeobacter sp. | reverse complement strand
TCGCTTTATGAAAAACTCAGTGGCGCGTTCGGAGATGAATGTCCGATGACGGCCATATTTTTCATCGATAAGGCCCCGAACACTGCGGTTCCTGTGCCGGCGTTTACGTTCACCGACTCGCTCGCGAGCCAGCCGACTACGCCGCCTCCAGTAAAAGTTATCGATCAGGACCTCGCCTACATTCTTTTTACATCGGGATCCACGGGCACTCCGAAGGGCGTGATGCTTTCGCATCTGAACGCGCTGACTTTTATCAATTGGGCCTGCGATACCTTCGGCATTTCCGCTGCCGACCGCCTCTCCAATCATGCCCCGCTGAACTTCGACCTGTCGGTTTTCGACATCTTCGCCGCGATCAAAGCTGGTGCCGCAATCTCGCTTGTACCTGAGGGATTGTCATCTTTCCCCGTGCAGCTCTCCTCGTTTATTCAGAATCAAGGAATCACCGTCTGGTACTCTGTGCCGATGGTGCTCACGATGCTCACCCGCGGTAAGTTGCA
Organism: Candidatus Udaeobacter sp.; assembly: GCA_036502745.1. Classification (GTDB taxonomy): domain Bacteria; phylum Verrucomicrobiota; class Verrucomicrobiia; order Chthoniobacterales; family UBA10450; genus Udaeobacter. Next base: position 1,700 of record DASXYB010000070.1, on the reverse strand, counting down.
TGAGCGCGACCTGAGCCGTCTGCGGCTGGTACTCTTCGCTGGCGAAGTTTTTCCGATCAAACACCTGCGCAATCTACGCCGAATGCTACCGCAACCGCGGATGGCTAACCTGTACGGGCCAACGGAAACGAATGTCTGCACCTGGTACGAAGTCGGCCAAATCCCCGAAAATCAAACCACGCCGGTCCCTATCGGCAAAGCCTGCGCCAACATGGCGGTCATCGCGATCGACGAAGCTGGCAGACCTGTCCTCGCGCCGGGGCAAGAAGGGCTGCTTTACGCTCGCGGCTCGAACGTCATGCAGGGCTACTACGGACGTCCGTCGGAATCCGCCGCTTGTTTCATCAGCAATCCGTTCGCGTCAGGCCGCGATGAAAAACTGTACTGCACGGGCGACTGGGTGATAATCGATGAGAAAGGGAATTTTTTGTTGATCGGACGCAAAGATCACATGATCAAAACGCGTGGCTACCGGGTTGAGCTTGGTGAGATCGAAGCGGTGATGGTCGCGCATCCGGCTGTGAACGAGGCGGTGGCTTTGGCGATTCCAGACGAGGCAATTGGCAATACCATCCATGCAGTTGTGACTATTAATGACAGCAATTCGCTGACTTCGACGGAGTTGAAGCGGCATTGCGCTGAGAAGTTGCCGTCTTACATGGTGCCCGAAGAGATCGAATTTTGTGAGACGCTCCCCAGGACCGGAACGGGAAAAATTGATCGACAGCGTCTCCAATTCGAGACGATTAAACGCGCGGTAAAATGACGGCAGAGGACGCGCTTCGCTAAGGACGTTTTCTCAAAAGCGTCTTGCGTGTGTACGAGAAATCCAAGTGATCGCCGACATTAATCGCAGTCAGGGCGGTTTTATTGTCGTTGGTGGGAACAGGTGCACCCCGGATCGAGGATAAACCAAGCACCTTTAAGGATTAGGCTTTACATGAGGCTCGTTTGAGTATCCCGAATAAATCGTCCCATTGGTGGCACGTACCCGATAATAATATGTTGTCCCGGATCCAAAGTTGTATGTGTCGGTATAGCTAGTCACATTCATATTGACACTTCCGATCTGAGCGTAGGTGCCGCCAGAGGTCGCTTTTCTTTCAATTAAATAAGCGGTTTCAGTCCTGGAATTATCAGTCCAGTTAAGATTCACCTGAGTTGTAGACACGACTGTTGCGGTAAGCGATGTTGGGCTTGCCAGGGTAGTTGTGCCATTGACTTCATTTGAGAAGGGAGAATCCCCAGCGGAATTGTATGCATAGACTTTGTAGTAGTATTGAGTGCCATCTAAAAGAGCGCTATCGCTATCCGTATAAGTTGTTACATTTGCTCCTGTTGTTGCAATTTGAGTATATGTGCCCGTAGCACCTTGCTTTCGTTGAATCTTGAAACCTGTTTCATTGTTAGAATTGTCAGTCCAGGCGAGACCGACTCTGCTTGATGTAATGGAGGTGATCGTCAGTCCAGAGGGGGCGATTGGAATATTCCAAAGAGTGGTGGCGTTTTTCTCACTGCTATATGCGGACGTCGCAATCGCATTGTAAGCTCGCACTCGGTAGTAATACTTGGTCCCTTCATTGAGACCTGTAGCGCTGTAGGATGTTCTGTTCGGGCCGATGACCGCAATCTCGCTGTAGTGTAAATTGTCAACCGGGCTTTGCTCGATTCTGTAACCATCTTCAGCCAGAGAATTATCA
>DASXYB010000069.1:0-3580 GCA_036502745.1 Candidatus Udaeobacter sp. | reverse complement strand
TTCATCTGTTCCAATGTCCTGCCTTTTGTCTCACAAACAGTAAGCCACACAAACGGGAGCGAGATCGCTGCGGCTAGGGCGTAGAACGCGTAAGCCCCTGTCAGGCCGACTCCCTTTAGCAGCGGCAGAAAAGTGACCGTGACTGTGAAATTCGCCGCCCAATTGGTGGCGCCAGAAATGGCAAGAGCAGCTCCCCGAATTTCGTTGGGGAACATTTCGCCTAACAACACCCACATCACGGGACCCCATGACACAGCGAACGCGATGATGTACAGGTTTGCTGCCGTAAGTCCCGCCACAGCGGCGACGTGACTTAGCACTGGCTTGCCGTCGCCTCCTGCGCCAGCCGTCGCGAATACAGCTGCCATCGAACCGAGCGTTAGGGTCATCCCGATGGATCCTACCAGCAGCAACGGTTTGCGCCCGATGCGATCGATAAGCATGATGGCCGGGATCGTGGCGAGGATGTTTACCAAGCCGGTGAGCACGTTAATGCGCAGAGCCGACTGTTCAGTTGCACCCGCCGCTTTCCACAAAATCTCACCGAAATAAAAAATAATATTGATACCGACGAATTGCTGGAAAACAGCCAAACCCATTCCCACCCACAGCACCGGAGCGATACGTCTCGTGCCGGGAATAATAAGATCCGACAGTCGGGGGCGGCGTTCGGCCTCGAGGCTTTGTTCCACCTGCCGTACCAATCGATCGGCATCGCCACTAATTCGCGTGAAGACTTTGCGTGCTTGCTCGTGTTTGCCCACGAACACGAGATAGCGCGGCGACTCGGGAATTGCCATGCTGCCTAACAAGAATGCAACAGCTGGCACTGCTTCCATCCAAAACATCCAGCGCCATGCCGGTGCCCCAAGCCAAAGGATGTCACTCGGTCCGCCAGCAACTCTGGCGAGAATCGCATTGCTTAGAAATGCGCTAAAGAGCCCCACAACAATGGCCATTTGTTGCAGCGAGGCCAATCTGCCCCGCATATGCGGCGGAGCGACCTCGGCAATGTACATCGGTGCCAACACGCTGGCGCCGCCGATGGCCACGCCCGCTGTGATCCGCACTGCGATGAAAAGCGCGGCGGAGTTAGCGGCACCAGTCGCCACAGCGGTCACAAGAAACAGGATCGCGTTCAGTAGCATTGTCGATCGACGCCCGAGAGAATCAGCCAGCCGGCCTGCGCCAAAGGCGCCAACTGCGCAACCGAGCAACACTGATGCAACGGCGAAGCCAGTCGCAGCCGCATTGGTGCCGAAGGCTTTTGCCAGAGCATCGACGGTGCCGTTAATCACGCCGCTGTCGAAGCCGAAGAGGAATCCTCCGATCGCAGCTACGCAGCACAGCGCGATCACATAGCCAGAGCTGCGTCCTGCGGTGCGGACACTCGTTAGGTCAGTTCTGGTTTTCTTTTGCGCCTCATCCATTTCACATCGCTGAGTCTATTCTCGCCAGGTAAATATAAACAACCGTTGATCTTCATCGCTGCCTGCTTTAGGCACCGCCAATCGAATGAACGTGCAAAAACTTCCACGCGCGATCGGCACGCTCGGGCTCGTTTTTGTTCTCTTCTTTTCTACTTCGGGCGGCCCGTACACTACCGAGACGTTGATCCATTCAGTCGGACCCGGGCTGGGCCTGCTCATCTTGGCACTGGTTCCGCTGATATGGTCTGTGCCGGAAGCGCTCATTGTGGGCGAGCTCGCCAGCATGTTGCCGGAAGAGGGCGGTTATTATCGCTGGGTCGATCGTGCATTCGGGCGCTTCTGGGCTTTTCAAAATGGCTGGCTCACATGGATGTATTCCCTCGTTGACATGGCGATCTATCCGGTGCTGTTCAATCAATATTTGCGCTACTTCATCCCCGAATTGGATGCGCGAGTGGAATGGCTCATCTCACTAGCGATCATTTGGGGGGCAGCGTGGATCAACATCCGCGGCTCAGTGAACGTCACTCGCACTTCGATTATTGCCGGCTGCTTCATCATTCTCGGATTTCTTGTCTTGTCAGTCGCGAGTGTGCCGCGCATCACTCACATTCCATGGCAACCGTTTGCGTCGGAGCACGCCCGCGGCTTCGGCGGTTTGGCTGTCGGTATCTCGATTGGGCTCTGGAATTATATCGGGTGGGATAATCCGTCGACTGTGCAGGGCGAAGTGAAAGATCCTTCGCGGACATATCCGCGTGCGCTCGCTTTCGCGCTACCGCTTGTCACTATCGGCTACTTCGTTCCGTTGCTCACAAGTCTCGGTGCAACCGATTGGACTACGTGGACTGAAGGTGGTTGGCCGCAGATAGCCGCTTCAGCAGCTGGAAATGCCGGCCGATGGATTGCAATCTGGATTGCCCTCGGCGGAATGATCAGCGCGCTTGCACTTTTCAACGCGCTGCTGCTTGGGTACTCAAGAATTCCATTCGTGCTCGCCGATGACGGTTTGCTGCCGAACGCGCTGGCGAAACTGGACGTGCGCGGCACGCCGCGGACCGCTGTCATTGTGTCAGCAGTTTTCTACTCGCTTTTCGCTCTTGTCGCGTTCGGCAAATTGATCGTTGCCGATGTGCTGCTCTATTCGGTCGCGCTTTTCTTGGAGTTCGGTGCGCTCATTAAACTTCGCAAAACCGAACCCTCTCTGCGCGGCGTGTTCCGAATTCCGTTGAGCCGCACAGGTGTGGCAGTCCTCGCTGCGCTACCAATGATCATCTTAATAGGCGTGATCGGCGTTTCCTTCGCCGACGGCGAATATGGTGTACCAGCAATTATCGGCACCGCCGTCGCAATCGCCGCGGGACCATTGATGTATCGAATCGCGCAGCGCCGCAGTACTGGTTAGGTAAACCTGCTAAGCATTGAAAATTTTCGTGCAGAGTTTCTGCGCTGAATTCTGCGTTTGGCGTTGAACGTTGCGCGTCTGCCGCGACGGAGGCTTGCCGGAGGCGCGTTGAGCGTTCATCTTTGCGCGCCATGAAGGGGGATTCGGTTGGTCAACTAATAATGACGGGTGTCCCCGGAAAAGAACTCGATGCGGAAACGGCGAGTTTATTTCGGCGCGTGCAACCCGGGGCATACATTCTCTTTGGACGCAATCTCGAGAGCGCGACGCAACTTCGAAAGCTCATCGACGATTTGCGCGACCTAAGCGACATCGAGCCGATCATTACAATTGATCAGGAAGGTGGACGCGTCTCGCGGTTGCGCCTTATTGGAAACGAACCTCCGAACGCGCAACAATTGCGCGATAAAAACGATATCGATTTAATCCGGCGGCACGGCGATATCACCGCACGTTTGCTGCGCCTTTTCGGGTTCAATCTCGATCTTTGTCCGGTGCTCGACATTTCTTTCAATGATGACGCGGAAAACTCGTTGTTCGGCCGGTGTTACGGAAAAGATGTAGAACAGGTTGTGCGCAATGCCGGCGCGTTCAATGACGCGATGCGCGGGCAGGGGATCGCCAGTTGCGGCAAACATTTTCCCGGTTACTCGGCTGCAACTTCAGATGCGCATTTTCAGTTGCCCTGCATCGATCGCACTCGCGAAGAACTTGATCTGAATGAACTAGCGGTCTTTCAACAATT
>DASXYB010000068.1:0-9839 GCA_036502745.1 Candidatus Udaeobacter sp. | reverse complement strand
ATGGAGCGCCATTCGGACCGGCTTGAGTTGCTCGTCGAAGATTTGCTCACGCTGGCGCAACTGGAATCAGGCAACCCCGACTTGCAGCTGGGAACACTGGATCTCTCGAGTTTTCTCCCGGAAATGGTTCGCGATTGGGAGAAGAAGCTCACAAGTAAACAGCTCAACATGAGTGTTGATGTTCCGCCCGACTTATCGCCCATTCGCGTTGATCGCACGCGGTTGCAGGAAGCCCTCTACAATCTGCTCGATAACGCCGTGAAGTACTCGCGCGAGCACGGCGAGATTCGGCTGAGCGCTCGCCAGCGCGACGGTGAAATCGAGTTGTCTGTAAGCGATGACGGCATCGGTATCACCAAAGAAGATCTACCGCGTATTTTCGAACGTTTCTACCGCGCAGATAAAGCACGCAGCCCTGATAAAGTGCGCGGAACCGGCCTCGGCCTGGCGATCGTAAAACACATCGCGCAGTTACACGGCGGGCGCGTAGATGCCGAAAGTGAACTCGACAAAGGCACGACGATCCGAGTGGTGCTGCCAAGCGCAATGTGACGTTTTGGTGACAACCCTCACGGGTGGCTTCAATTGTGTTTCGGTTTCAGTTAGCATTCGGTCTGTGAAGAAAAACGTTCTCTTTATTTGTGTGCAGAACAGTGCGCGCAGCCAGATCGCTGCGGCATTGCTTAACGAGATGTGCGGTGATTACTTCGAAGCCCACAGCGCTGGGTTGCAACCTGGCGTTCTCAATCCCTTGGCGGTAGAAGCATTGCAGGAACGAGGAATCGACATTTCTCGCAACAAAACACAATCGGTGTTTGATGTTTGGAAATCAGCCAGCACATATTCGCTTATGTCATCACGGTCTGCAGCGAGTCCGAAGCAGCAGGCTGCCCGATTTTCCCGGGTGTGACGACACGACTGCACTGGTCATTTTCGGACCCTGCGAAGTTTACTGGCACCCACGCGGAAAAGATTGCGAAAACGCGGGAACTGCTGGAAGAAATTCGCGCGAAACTCGAAGAATTCTGCGACGAACACTGCGAATTGGACCTGCAAACCTAAGTCTTCGCGCCTTCGCAAAGCATGGGGAAAAAGCTAACCGCAGAATTTTTGGGAACTTTCTGCCTGGTGTTTGCCGGCACCGGCGCAATCGTCATCGATGGCGTAACCGGCGGCGCTGTGTCGCACGTTGGAGTGGCACTTACTTTTGGCCTCATCGTTCTGGCGATGATTTACACGATTGGAGACATTTCGGGTGCGCACATCAATCCAGCCGTGACGATTGGGTTTTTCGCTGCACGGCGTTTGGAAGCGGGCAGCGTCATCCCTTATGTGGCGAGTCAGTGTGCTGGTGCTGTTGCGGCCAGTGTTGTGCTGCGATTTCTGTTTCCTCAGGACGCAACACTTGGAGCGACCATACCAGCAGGTTCCGCCATGCAATCATTCGTGCTCGAGACGCTTTTGACAGCATTGCTCATGTTTGTGATTCTGAGCGTTTCGACAGGCGCGCGCGAAAAAGGAATTACAGCGGGCATCGCAGTCGGTGCTGTTATTGCTCTCGAAGCATTGTTTGCCGGGCCGATCTGCGGTGCGTCAATGAATCCTGCGCGCTCGCTCGCGCCGGCGTTGATTTCCGAACATCTCAGCGGCTTGTGGATTTATCTTGTTGCCCCAGTTCTAGGCGCAACTCTCGGCGTGATCGGGTGCCGTTGCGTGCGTGAAGCCGGCTGTTGTTCGAACGCTGAGCCAGTTGAAATTTCTTCAGTGTGACGACTCACGACTTCATCAGCAGCAAAGAGAAGTTCCAGCGAAACATTGGTGTTTACTAACTGTGACGAAGCGACGTGCAGGCGCGCGATGTACGTGAAGCTGGTGCGGCTTGTTGAGGATAATTCTGACTGCCCTCGGCGCCACTGTGGCTCTGTCACACAAACGTAACAGTAAAGCTTTTGACCGGCGGAATCAGCGTGCGGCAACTTCATCGCATGATGAAACTCCGCAGACGCATATTTCTTGGACTCCTAATCGTGCTCGGCTTGAGCGCGACAGCTTCGGCGCAGATAATGATCAACGGCGCCGGCGCGACGTTCCCGTATCCGATTTATTCGAAATGGTTTGACGAATACGCGAAGGTCGATCCTTCCGTTCGGTTCAATTATCAATCGATCGGGTCGGGCGGTGGTCAAAAGCAGATACTGGCGCAAACGGTCGATTTCGGCGCATCCGACGGACCGATGAGTGACGAGAACCTGTCGAAAGCGCCGGGAAAGATTTTGCACATCCCAACTGTCGCAGGCGCAGTGGTTATCACCTACAATCTCGAGGGCGGCCCGGCGCTCAAAATCGATGCGGACACGATTGCCGGTATTTTTCTTGGCACGATCAAGAAATGGAATGATCCGAAGATCGCGGCAACAAACCCTGGAACAAAATTGCCCGACAAAGACATCGTTGTTGTGCATCGGTCGGATGGGAGCGGGACCACGTTCATTTTTACAGATTATCTCAGCAAGGTCAGTTCGGACTGGAAATCGAAAGCGGGAAGCAACACATCCGTGAGTTGGCCAGTCGGGATCGGTGGAAAAGGTAACGAAGGCGTGTCTGGCCAGGTGAAACAGACACCGGGCGCGATCGGATACGTCGAGTTGATTTACGCGATCCAGAACAAAATGCCTTATGCCGACGTGAAAAACTCGGCCGGCGAATTTGTGAAGCCGACACTCGAGTCGGTTACTGCCGCGCTCGCTACAGCGCAAATCCCGGACGATTTCCGTTTTTCCATGACGAATCCGCCGGGCAAGGACGCTTATCCTATCGCAGGCGCTACATGGTTGCTTGTTTACCAGCAGCAGAAGGACGCGACCAAAGGCAAAAAGCTGGTCGAATTTTTAAAGTGGGCACTCACTAAAGGCGAGGCGATGGCGAAAGATCTCGATTACGCGTCGTTACCCGAGAAGGTCCAGCAGTTAGTCCTGAAACGGGTCGACGAAATCAAAATGTAGGGACGACTTCGAATATCAGCTTGAGTATGTCGGCCATTACTGTCAAGGAAGCAGACGCGATTCACCCGGCACAGGCGCGGATGTCGCCGCCGTCCCGGTTTGGGGACAAGGCGTTTTATTGGCTCACGCTGTCGATGGCGTTCGCAGTAGTTTTGCTCGTCATTCTGATCGGCTGGCAACTGGGACAAGGTTCCTTGCAGGCGATCCAAAAATTCGGATTCCATTTTGTTACCACCTCGACGTGGGACCCCGTCGCGGAACAATTTGGCGCGTTACCATTCATTTACGGCACAGCATTGTCCTCGCTGATTGCGTTATTTATCGCCGTGCCGTTGAGCATCGCGACGGCAGTTTATTTGACCGAACTCGCGCCTCTCTGGATCCGGCAGCCCATCGTCTCGCTGATCGAAATGCTGGCCGCAATCCCCAGCGTAATTCTTGGGTTGTGGGGAATTTTCGTCATGATCCCGTGGCTCCGCGATCATCCGTTTCCGTTCCTGCAACGGATACTTGGTTGGACTCCATTTTTCAGCGGCCCGATTTACGGCCCATGCATGCTGGCTGGTGGAATCATTGTTGCAATTATGGTTCTGCCGATCATTACGTCAGTGTCGCGCGAGATTTTGCGCAGCGTTCCTGATTTGCAGCGTGAAGCCGCATACGCGCTGGGCGCAACGCGCTGGGAAGTGACGCGCATCGCGGTGCTTAGCTACGCCAGGAAGGGTTTGTTTGGCGCAGTGATCCTTGGCCTCGGCCGTGCGCTCGGCGAAACGATGGCCGTCACGATGGTGATCGGTAATACGCCGCAGATTGCCGCGTCATTGTTCAAACCCGGTTACACGCTAGCGAGCGTAATCGCGAACGAATTCACGGAAGCGACGACCGACATGTATCTACAAGCTTTATTCGAGATTGGGCTGGTGTTGTTCGGCGTCACAATTTTGGTGAACCTCCTCGCGCAACTTCTGTTGAAAACGATTACTGGAGCCGCAGCGCCAGATCGGGTGCAGTAAATATGCAGACATGGCTCAAACACCATCACAGTTGGCGCAAGTTCAAGAGCGCGCTTATTTCCGCGCTCACATTCTGTTCCGCGGTGTTTGTGATCGCGCCGCTTGGCCTCGTGTTTTTTCACGTGCTCATGAGCGGAATAGGCGCGGTCAATCTGGAATTCTTTACGAATCTGCCGAAGTCGGTCGGCGTATCCGGTGGTGGAATGGCCAACGCGATCGTCGGCACGCTCGAGTTACTTGCGCTTGCGTCGGTTATTGGAATTCCCGTCGGCGTGCTTGGGGGAGTTTTTCTGGCTGAATACGGGACGGCGCGGGTGAACGCAGTGTTACGCTTCATTGCGGACGTACTCAATGGCGTGCCATCAATTATCTGGGGCGTCGTCGTCTACGGGCTGATCGTTTTGCGTTTCAAAAGTTTCTCCGCATACGCCGGAGGACTCGCGCTGGGATTAATCATGATCCCATTGATTCTGCGCACGACCGAGGAAGTGATTCTTCTAGTGCCTGTAGGATATCGCGAAGCCGCTCTGGCCCTGGGAATCGCACGCTGGAAAACGATTCTCCAAATCGTGGTGAAGACCGCGTCGCGGGGAATCATCACGGGCATTCTGCTCGCCCTCGCGCGCGTTGGGGGCGAAACTGCGCCGCTTCTCTTCACCGCATTCGGCAATCACTTTTGGAATCACGATTTGAGAGAGCCGATCGCAGCGCTGCCTCTGCAGATTTTTACCTATGCAATCTCGCCGTACGACGACTGGCATCGGCAGGCGTGGGCCGGAGCGCTTGTGCTCGTCACAGGGGTTTTCTGCGTTAATGTATTGGTGAGAATTGTCACCCGTGTTCGAACCGCATCGGCGTAAATTCTCATGATGATTGCCGCACCTATGCCGCAACCTGAAGTAGTTGAACCTCGCGATCGCGCAGCCGCGGTATTGTTGGATACAAACGGGGAGCCGCTTCCTTTGGCGATGGAGGCCAAGAACGTCTCGATGTGGTACGGATCAAAGCGCGCGATAGACGACGTAAGCCTGGACATGGCCGCCAAAGCCGTCACCGCGATCATTGGGCCGAGCGGCTGTGGAAAATCGACGTTTATCCGCGCGCTGAATCGGATGCACGAGTTAGTGCCACGTGCGCGCATCGAAGGCAGCGTATTCCTTCACGGCCAAAATCTCTACGCCAGCGGTATGGACCCGGCAGTTGTGCGCAGGCGCGTCGGTATGGTGTTCCAGAAGTCCAATCCGTTCCCGACGATGTCGATCGGCGAAAACACCATTGTCGGTCTTCGCTTGAATGGCGTCAGCGATCGGAAATTCCTTAACGAACGGCTCGAGCAGTCATTGAGGATGGCGGCCTTGTGGGATGAAGTGAAAGACGATTTGCACAAATCCGGAACGAGTCTTTCCGGTGGCCAGCAACAGCGCCTCTGTATCGCACGCGCTCTCGCCGTGGAACCGGAAGTTCTTTTGATGGACGAACCCTGCTCGGCGCTCGACCCGATCGCTACTGCAAAAATCGAGGAATTGATTCACGGACTGAAGACGCAATACACGATCGTCATCGTTACGCACAACATGCAGCAAGCGGGACGCGTCTCTGATTTTACGGCGTTCTTTTACATGGGCCGGCTCATCGAAGTTGGCTCGACCACGAAAATTTTCACCAATCCGAACGAGAAGCAGACGGAAGATTACATCACGGGGAGATTTGGATGATTTTTGTAGCCGCGGTCGTTCGTGACGCCGCGATTTTTGTGAACAGCAAACAGCGAGGACCACAATGGTGATACCGAAGCACATTCTTGGAACATTCGATGAAGCGCTAACGTCGCTTCGCAACGACCTGCTGATGATGGCCGGCCTGGCTGAGCGCAGCCTGGATCGAGCACTCAAGGGCTTGTTCCAGCGTAATGACGATCTCTGCACACATGCAATCGCAGATGACGAAGAGATCGATCAGTTGGAGAAACAGATCGATAAGGACGGATTTGAACTTTTGCTTCGCTTCCAGCCAGTGGCTTCGGATCTGCGGCGGGTGATTTCGGCAATCAAACTTTCCCCGAACATCGAGCGGGTGGGCGATCAGGCTACGAACATCGCGAAACGCGCGCGCAAGTTGAATCGGCATCCGCCGCTGCCTGAAGTACAAATGATTGTGCCAATCCAGGCGCACGCGATGTCGATGTTCAAGGACGCCATCAACGCGTACGTGCGGGAAAATATTGAACTCGCGCACTCGGTCTGCAACCGCGACAAGCAACTCGACGACATGAATCGAGATGCAAACACGAAACTGACCTTGCGGATGATGGAGGATAGCGAGCAGTTGCGCGGGTATTTTAACCTGATCCTAATCTCGCGCGCTCTCGAACGCGTCGGCGATCACGCAACCAATATTGCTGAAGATGCCGTTTACACCGCGGTTGCGGAAGACATCAGGCACAAGACCGTGGCGGCGTCCGCTTGACACGCAGCGTTGCGCATGCGCGACTGATCGGCAATCGTTAAACATGCCGCAAGTCCAGGCCGCTGCCCGCGCTGAAGAGAAAAACGATGCGACCGCTGTCCCCCAGGTTGTCCAAACCCTCCACGACCGTTTTGGCGATCCGAAGAATTTCATAAATCGGGAGCTGAGCTGGCTCGCATTCAATCAACGCGTCCTCGAAGAAGCGCAGGACCCCACGCAACCGCTCATTGAGCGGGTTAAATTCCTCACGATTTTCAGCTCAAATCTGGATGAGTTTTTCGAAATTCGCGTCGCCGGAATCAAACAACAGATTGAAAGCGAGACGAGCGATGTTGGTCCTGACGGGTTAAGTCCTACAGAGTTATTCGACCGCATTCAGAAGCGGGTACGCGAGCTTGTGGGGACTCAGTATGCACTTTGGAATAACGAGTTGCAGCCGGAGCTGGCAAAGAATGGGATTTACGTGCGCGAGATTGCGGAGTTGTCGGCGAAACGTACCGCCTGGGCAAATCGATACTTTCAGCAGGAAGTTTTTCCGATGCTGACGCCACTCGCCGTGGACGCCAGTCATCCATTTCCGCATTTACTGAATCGCAGCCACAATCTGCTGGTTCGAGCGAAGACGCGCCGTCGCGGCGAGCCGCTGCACGCCATTGTTCAAGTCCCGCGCGTCGTGCCACGGCTTATCCTCATGCCTCGCGGCGCCGGTGCTGACGAGCCGTGGGAATACATTTATCTAGCGTCACTAATTAAACATCACATCGGAGAATTGTTTCCGGGCTTGATACTGGACGGCGTGCACGCGTTTCGTGTCACCCGGAACAGCGATCTCTACATCGACGATGAGGAAGCAGAGAACCTTTTGCGCACGATCGAGCAGGAACTGCGACGCACCAGCCGTGGCAACGCCGTGCGACTCGAAGTAGAAGCCGATTGTCCGAAGGATTTTCTCGAGCTGCTTCTCGAATTTTTCAATCTGTCTGAAGCGGACGCTTACAAGCTCGATGGCCCATTGACGATGACGCACCTTGCTCCACTGGTTGCAAATGACGCTTTTGCCAAGCTGAGAGACCGTCCGTTTCAGCCGGCGCGCGATCCGGCGTTGCCGCCACACGCGGATTTCTTCGAGGTGTTACGACGACAGGATGTGTTGCTGCATCATCCTTACGACAGCTTCGATGAAGTCGTCGAGTTGCTCGAGACGGCCGCAAAAGATCCGCAGGTGCTTGCCATTAAAATGACATTGTACCGCACGAGCGGAGATTCGCCCATTGTAGAGGCGCTAATCGACGCAGCTAACTCAGGAAAACAGGTTACCGCGATTGTCGAACTGCGCGCACGTTTTGACGAAGCAAGCAACATTCAGTGGGCGCGACGCTTGGAAGAAGCCGGCGCGCACGTCATCTATGGTGTGGTAGGTCTCAAGACGCATTGCAAGGTGTTGCTGATCGTTCGGCGCGACGCGGACGAAATCCGCCGCTATGTCCATCTTGGCACTGGAAATTATCACTCGCGGACGGCGCGCATTTACACCGATTTCAGCCTGCTCACCAGCGAACCGGAACTGAGCGAAGAAGTGGCAACGGTTTTCAATACGCTTACCGGCCTCGCTGGTTATCCCGGCTTGAAAAAATTGCTGGTCTCTCCATTCGACATGCACAGCCGCTTCGTGAAACTGATCGAGCGGGAGCGCGATAATGCGCTGGCAGGCAAGCCTGCCCGGATCATCGCGAAGATGAATTCCCTCGTCGATCAGGAGATCATCGAGAAGTTATATGAAGCGTCCTGTGCAGATGTGACCATTGATCTGGTCGTGCGCGGGATTTGCTGTTTGCGTCCGAAAGTTCCGGATCTCAGCGAAAACATCCGCGTCATCAGCATTGTTGGCCGGTTTTTGGAGCACAGCCGCATTTTTTATTTTGAAAATGCCGGGCAGCCGCGGGTTTATCTTTCCAGCGCGGATTGGATGCCTCGCAATTTTTACCGGCGAATCGAGCTGGCTTTCCCGATTGAGACGCCGGCATTGCGGGATCAAATCATCAACGACGTCATTCCTGCGTTTCTGAACGATCGCGTGAAGGCGCGGGAATTGCAGCCCGACGGCACTTACCGGCGTTTGACACCTGAAGGCGCAGAACCGCGCCGGCAGGCTCAGTGGCAATTCCGCGAAGTATCACGCGAACGCACGAAGAAGCTTGGTGGTACGAAAAAAGCGCGTGCGGACCGGCTGGTGCCAATCGCCATTGTAAACGAAAGTGGCGTGACCGGAGGGACGAAACCAGAGCCGAAGTGAAGAAGAAAATTCTCGTCATTGATATCGGCGGTTCGAACGTGAAGGTGATGATCTCGCGTGCGCAACGGCGGAAATTCAAGTCCGGTCCGGAAATGACACCGCGGGAACTGGTGACTCAACTCAAATCGCTGTTGGAAGATTGGACCTTCGACGCAATATCGATGGGGTTTCCGGCGCCTGTCCGCAATGGCTGCATCATGACCGAGCCGAAGCATCTTGGGACGGGCTGGACACGATTCGATTTTGAGAAGTCGTTAGGCAAACCGGTCCGCGTCATGAATGACGCCGCCATGCAGGCGCTCGGCAGTTATCGAGGCAGGCGAATGTTGTTTCTTGGACTAGGCACCGGATTGGGATCGACTCTGATCTGGGAAAACAACGTGCTCCCACTTGAACTCGGGGATCTGCCTTACGGCAATGATCACATCATTGAGGATTTCCTTGGGAAGTCGGGCCTGAAAGATCTCGGCGAAAAGAGATGGGAAGACGAAGTCCTGCGTGCGGTCGTGTTGTTGAAGAAATCTTTGATTGCCGATTACGTCGTTCTCGGCGGCGGAAGCGCGAAGAAATTGGCTCAACTGCCGGAAGGCGTTGAACTGGGACACAATCGAAACGCTTTTCTCGGCGGCGTGCGGCTCTGGCAAACCGACCTGCACACGCGCAGGGCGAAGTGGCAAATCCTGTGAAAAATGAGCTCTGTTATGTCGAGCGAAGTGAAGACATTCGAAAGCACCTGTAGGTTGTGCTGCAGGATTTCTCGGCTTTGTTCGGAATGATTATCTAGAACGTGCAACTCTATTTCCTCAGACACGGTGAAGCCGATTGGCCGGGCTGGACCAAGCCGGACGATGAACGGCCGCTCACCGATTTTGGTAAAAAAGAGGTGCGGCAAGTGGCGAAGTTTCTCGACCGGCTCAAGGTGAAGCTGGATTTAATTGTAAGCAGTCCGCTGCCGCGGGCGTTACAGACGGCAGAAGCCGCGGCGCAACAACTGAAAACAAAGTTGTGCCAGGACGAAGCGCTTGAGCCGGGATTCGGGATTAACGAGTTGAGCGCTCTGCTCAA
>DASXYB010000067.1:0-3355 GCA_036502745.1 Candidatus Udaeobacter sp. | reverse complement strand
CTTCAGGTTAGCCCGCCTAAGGCGCTATTCGAGGACATGGCTGACAAAATGGCTGCAAACATTCCCGCGGATCAACGTGAGCAATTCAAGAAAATGATGACTACCCAGGTAGATATTGCCGCGTTATCCAAAGCGATGATCGATGCGATGGTAAAAAATTTCACCACTGACGAGCTGAAGGCATTAGCTGATTTTTACGGCTCGCCCGTCGGAAAATCGGCGATGCAAAAATTTGGTGCTTACATGGCAGACATAATGCCGGTCGTTCAGGCGGAGATCATGAAAGCCGCCGGAAAGATGGAGCACTGATTGCGGGGTTTTGCCTGGCTGAGATTCTCAGGTGGAACGCGTTGTCCTCAACGCGTTGGCAAAAAAATTCAGCTTCGCTGCGCGAAGAAAACATCGCGTTGGGGACAACGCGATCCACCTATTCCCACCCGATTTGGCGGCCTTTGTTTTGTTCTTCGAGCAAGCTCATCAACGGCTTGAAGTATTCCATCATTGCGCGAGTGGAGATGTCTTCGCCGGTCGCTTCCTTCAACACTTTGCGCCAATCTTCGGTGCCGCCTTTTTTCAGAATATTATTCAGCCACGCGCCCACTTCTTTGTTATCAGCGTAGTTACATGATTGCGGCGGCTGATGCAGAATTTTGCGCGCGATGTAATCGTGCAGCTGAAACTTAAACACAGTCGCGAACGCGTAATTGTAATAATATGCCGGAGTATCGTTGATGTGCGTTTTCGTGGCGGCATCGCAAAATTCTTCGCCACGCGCTGCCGGTGGCTCGATCCCTTGAAAATCGCTGGCGTATTTCCACCATCGTGCATTCCATTGATCCGGCGGCAGATTGTGCGCGTAGATGTCGGCCTCCCAACGCGGCATCGTGCCGCAGGAAAAATAAATAAACGGCACCGAGCGGGCGAGTGCATCATCAAGAAGGAATGCAGTTTTATCTGCATGGAATTCGTGCGGTAAGACGTCACGCGATTGCAGATAAGGCACCTGGCTGGAGGCAAGCGAAATCAATTCTCCCATGCCTTCATGGAATCCCGGCGCTGCTCCAAGTCGCAACAAGTACTGAACCTCCGGGCGGGTGTATGCCTTGAAGTAGTAGCCGTGCCCGAGCTCATGATGCGCAGTAAAAAACCAGCGCGAGTTCGGCTCGATGCTTTGCAACGAGCGAATGTCGTTCTCAAGATCGATATGGTAGCAATAAGCGTGGGTGTTTTTCTTCCGCTTCGAATCAGGCGCAACGGGATACAAGTCTGATTTTTCCCAGAAACTTTGCGGTAACGGCGAGAAGCCTAGTCCAGTGTAAAATTGTTCGGCGGTCTTGATGATCCATTCCGGTTTTCGGCCTTCGAAATATTTATCGATATTTGCTGCTTCGACGAGACCCGGCCATTCCTGTGCCCAGCGATTGCTGATCCAATGCGCAGGAATTTTTTTCGGCACCGGCTCGTGGAATTTTTTGGCGAGCGTGTATTTCGCCCAGGTGTGCAATTGCAAATAGAGGGGACGCAACGTCGCCATCCAATCGTCGAGCATTTTGAGCATCTCGTCAGTGGTCATCCCGTAGGCGGCGACCTCGAGCCCAAAGTAATCGGGATACTTCATTTCCTGGGCGACGCCGTTTCGCAGGTCGCGCAGTGTGACCAGACTTGGTTTCAACGCAGGCCCGATTTCCTTCGACGCTTCCCAAACCGCTTTGCGCTCGGCGAGATCGGTGCTCTTCTCCAGTTTATTGTCGATTTCGTTGGCCGTAATTTTTTGACCGTTCAGTTTGAATTCGAAGCCGTTCATCAGCGACGCCTGCTTCGTCTCGGCAGCAACACGCCTGGCGACCAGGTCAGGATTTGTCATCGGCCCTTCCGCTGCATTTAACAGCAGCTGTTTCAACTGACGCACGGTAATGTCGCTGAGTTCCTTCTGGTGGGTCAGCAGCTCGCGCGCTTCGTTGATGATCGCGGCGTTTCCATTGAACGCGGCGTATGCTTTGCCCGTCGCCTCGGCGGCGGCATCGTGCTCCGGTGTTACATCAGTCACCGCATTCCACTGCGCTTCACTGTTGACCCGATAGAGAGCCTGATAGCCGGCATTCGCCAGCGCCAGAAAATGATCCGCGCGCTCCTGAATCGGCAAAGCTGCGAACGTTTTCAGTTCAACCAGGACGAGCAACAGCGCACAGAATATGTTTCGGCGATCCATGTTTCCCAAGCTAATCGCATCCCCAACCTTGTGAAGTCGGGTTCCACTTCCTGGTTGCGAGAACTTCTTTGCGGCTTATTCCACGACAACATCGCCGTTAATCTCCCGATAGTACGTGCAGAAATACGCGAACGTCTTGCGCTGAGCAAAAGATGCCTCGGCAAGTACATCGATCCGTAACTGTTTGGGCTTGTTGATTAGTGATAAGACTGCCGCAAGTAAACCGATGATCAGAACGTGAGAAAGTAATTGACCAGGAAAAGATTAAAACGGCAGAGAACGTCGCTTCACCCATAGAAGCCGATCTAGGTGATCAGATTAGGTTGTTAATCACAAACAGCTCGCCGGCTTGTTATCGAGTTAGAGCTGAACCGGCCAGGCGCTGGCAGTTATCCGCTTTCGGGCTCCGCCGGTCCGTTGCTCGTGCTCGAGATCAAGTCAACCCGAATCATCGGATCAGTCGGCAATACTGTAGGACCTTCCCACCGAAGAAACCCGGCAGGTGGAGGATTGGTGAGCCAAATTTTTGTATCCGGTACTTTGACGAATAACTTTGCAATCAGAGGCACTTCCGGGTGAATAATGAACTCGTCGCCCTTAAGCGAACGTCCCGACATTTTCATCCGCTGCACTCCTCCATGAGAAATTGTCACAGTCACAACCTGAGGCTTCAAAGTTGGGAACGGCGAAAAACCGACCGCTTTAAGTTCCACATGTTCGCCTTTTACCAGCCGTTTCCGTAAGTTGCTTATGGCGATCGTAAATCCGAATCCGGCAAATGTTCGACCGGGTTCAACATCGATTTTTTCGCTCAAATCTTTGTTGTCTTTGCGGATGTGCGCAGTGGCGTTTCCCGAAGCAAAATCTACAGAGAATTCGCGCTGCGGCTTTCCGTGGATGAGCTCTTTCCATGACCACTGTTCTTGAATGAGGTCCTTCCCTTGTCGAAAGCGCGACTTCTCCTCAAAGAACTGGCCGTCCGAAAATTTGTAGGTGATCACTACGTACAGATGTCCGTCCTCCAGCCACTGTTTGAATTCTGCATTCGCAAGCTTTTTCCCGTTGGCGTCATACAGTCCCGGGTAGCCGTGTGCCGCGCCCGCCGGCTGGGTAACTTCGACTGCAAAGGCGGACAGCGTAACGCAT